>NZ_JANSHO010000052.1:0-98489 GCF_047502635.1 Synechococcus sp. RC10B2 | reverse complement strand
CTTTCTCTCCTTCCTCTTGAATACCTGTACCCTATTTTAAATTAAAAGGCTGTAAGGCTGGCCATCGACTTCTTCTTCTCGTTAAAAGTTGAAAGGGGGTTGCGCAAGCTGCCCTTTTCCTTGTTGGTATGGGATCAGCTCGCCGGATCCTGCTCCACTCTAAAGTCCTTTGGAAGTTCCCCTTTCCCAAAAGCAAGAAGACCCAACCTTGGTCGGGTACTGCCCCAGGCAAGACGGCAGCGCGTCCAGAAACAGCCGCTGTGCCAAAAAGGGAGGGATCCCTTGTCTAGCTAGGGATCCCTCTTCCGAAACCCATTGAGATGAGAACCAGTTAGTCGCGCTCAATGTACAAAAAGAGCACAGCCATGGTTACTGCCGGCAGCAGCCAACCGACAATGGGGACGAAAATCCAAGGAAGATAAGCAGCAGCGTAAGAACCGGTCATGATCTTGCTCCTCTCCAGTGCCTTGACAAGTTTGACAACTCAATTAACCTTAATTCAC
Source organism: Synechococcus sp. RC10B2 (assembly GCF_047502635.1). Taxonomy (NCBI): domain Bacteria; kingdom Bacillati; phylum Cyanobacteriota; class Cyanophyceae; order Synechococcales; family Synechococcaceae; genus Synechococcus; species Synechococcus sp. RC10B2. Next base: position 97,986 of record NZ_JANSHO010000052.1, on the reverse strand, counting down.
CAACCCTCGAAAGATGGCGTCGATCCCGGCAAAGTTCTCCAACAAGAAGTAGGCAGCAAACACGCCACCCATACCTCCCAAGAAAAATCCTGCTGTCAGATCCCCCCAGCCACGGGCCGTAGATAGAGGATTGGCGCCCGGCGTTTCCGGCTTGTTTCCAAAGGTAACGCTGCCATAGGCGGACATACAGGCGGTTCCCAGCAGCACAATCGCCATCGCCGTGACCAGCCCGCCCAAATTGGCTGCCTCAGGATAGTCGCGCAGCGGGCCCACCACGATTTCTGGCCCCACCAAAAAATAGCCATGCGCCAACCCAATCTCCAGCCCTCGCAACAGCGGCGATAGGCCAGGCCGGTTAATGGGGAGGTTGTTGATAAACAGACGGGTGAGAGGAGAGTCACTGATGGGCGTTGAAAGATGGCCCTCGCAGGGATCGTCGTTAAAGGTGCGAATGTAATCCATGTCCGAAGATCCTGGCTGGAATTTTGGGATTCATTCTACGGGGCCTCAGTTCTCGTCTCAGCAGCCGCTATCCGGATCGTTAAAAAAGTTCATGCTTGCTTAACAGAGATACAGACCCTCGCGCTTTGGTTCAACGACGCCGTGCCACCCCAGAAGATAGAATGCAACTGCGAGCCGCGCTACACAAAAGGATAGCTTGGTAGCCCCGTACTTTAGTACGCGGCGGAAAAGCCCTTGAGCAACTTTAGTTGCTTCTTTGTTATAGTTAGTACAGAGCTTCTCCAGGAAAACAACCTACTGCGGTGCAAAACCCGCGCGGCAATAACTAACCTGGAGGAACTTAAGTCCGAAGTAAGCAGAACTTTGAGGTTATGCCTCAAAGGACTGTCTAGGGGCGTCTTGACAGCGCCTTCGCGAGTCCATTTTGGGCTGCGTAAGAATCCCCTGGGTGGGAGTGTCAATTTTCCCTGGCAGGCCATCCTCGGTTCCTCCAGAGGGCTCACGCTTCCCTTGCCATTCTCGCCAGAGAACATAGCTCCCGATTGCCAGGAAGCCGAGGCCAGCCAACCATTCTAGCCAGGCTGCCGGGATCACCTGCCCCAGGGATCCCCCTAAGGCTACGCTGAGCAAACTGGCGGTCACCAGGGCGCTGGCAGAGCCGAAAAAGATCGCCCAGGGAGACTTGGACTGGGCGCTTATGAGCAAGGTGGCCAACTGAGTCTTATCGCCCATCTCCGCCACAAACACGGTTAAAAAGGTAACAAGCCAGAGCTGTAGCGGGGATCCCTCTGGCGGGTTGTTGACGGCGGAAGGCGCTTCAGGGGGGGACGGCACCGTCTGCGCTTCCAGGGCAGGAGACAGAGCCAGGTTCTGGCCGGTGGGTTGCCAGTCCACAGAGGCGGCTTCGTTCCAGGGGAGATAGTGCTGCCCAACGGCCCAAAAAACCAAACCGAGAACCAAGGATAAGGCAGTCAGCCCCAAGCCTAAAGCCAGTTGCCTCTGCCAGGAACGCGCTGATGCCATGGTCTCTGCTGTCCGCTAACCACCGACATGCAGCTTATCCTGTAGCGGGGCTCTTTTTCACCGGTTCTGGAAAGAACAAGGGCGCTAGAGTAAAAAGTAGAAGAAGAAGGGGCGTTGGCCGAGCGGTTTAGGCAGCAAACTCATAATTTGCCTTACACAGGTTCGATTCCTGTACGCCCCATCGCCGCAACCCTCTCCGGAGAAGGGCTGTAAACTACCCGACTCCGACTGCCCCCTCAATCCCCCCTATATCCCCCCGTACACGGGGGGACTGGGGGGCGGGGCTCCTGCGGCTTCTGGCTGAATTGAAACCGGCTTGCGAGGGTTTGCCATCCCCAGGCGCTTTGCTGCTGAGGCGACCCCTCCCAGGCAAACCGTCAAAGGCGAGGGCTCGACTCCCTGCGGGATCTCGTATCTAAGGGACGAGGCAGCCAGCGCTCGGGCAAGGCGGCGGGGGATCCCCAGCGGGACTGGAGCCGGCTGAGAAACTCTCCCTGCCAGGTGCGCAAGTCGGCCAAGTTGGCCCCGCCGTTCATGACGGCAAACCAGATATCGCCCCGCTCAGTTGGCAACACGCCCGCCAAGGTGCTGACGCCGCTCAGGGTGCCCGACTTGGCGATCAAGATCCCCGGCAGAAGCCGCCGCTCCAGCACGCCCACATCCTGGCCGACGACGGCAAAGGCATCCGCCAGCGACAAGCCGCGCTCTTCCAGCAACGCCTGGGTTGCCCGCAACATGGCTACATTGGCCCGCGGGGAGATGCGGTTTTCCACCCCCAATCCCGAGCCGTTGATCAGGTGCAGCTCTTCTGCCGGGATCCCTGCTGCAGCGCGGGCTATTTGGGCAACCTGGGCCGCTCCTCCCACCGCCTCTGCCAGCATCTCGGCCATGGCATTGTTGCTGTAGAGGTTCATCAGCTTGAGCAGGTGAATGAGGGGAGGCGACTCATGCCTGAGCAAGACCTGGGCCTCCGAAGGGATCTGCTGGGCAACTCGCACCGACCCCAAAATCTCCACCTGCGGCCTGGGGGTGCCGGGGGGCAAGGTCTGGAATTGCGCCTGGGCTTCCGGGGGCCAGAGGCGGGCATCCAGCCCCTGGCGCAGCAGGGATCCCGAACGGGCCCCATCCCGGGAAAAGTTCATGTAGAAGCGGCCCACCACCACCAGATCCCCGCGCACCTGGCGGATCCCCTGGGCGTTGAGGGCGTTCCCCACCGCGAAGGCTTCCTCCCAGACAAAGAAGGGATCCTCCCCCCCCAGCACCCAGAGATCGCCCTGCAAAACTCCGTCCGTTCCCAGCGAACCGGTTGCCAAGTAGGTGGTCACAAAGCGGTGGTGCGGGCCAAACTGCTGCAGAGCAGCCAGGGTGGTGGCCACCTTGGTCAGGGAGGCCGCCGGCAAAGCCTTGGATCCCTGATGTTGCCCCAAAACCTCGTCGCCCCTCTGCAGCCAAACCCCCTGGGCCGTGGAAGCAAAGCCGCGGCCGCTCAACTGGGCCAGGTAGGTCTCCACCTGAGGTTGCAGGGATCCCTGCGCCGTCGCCTGAGCTGAGCTCAGCAGAAGGAACGCCGCCGAGAGCGTCCCCCCCCAGATCGCAACCAGCCGCCAGCCCGGCCGCTGTCGTTGGCAATAGCGTTGCGGAGCACTTTTCACCCAAAATGCCCTCTAAAAACGCCAACCCACCCCCAGAGCGGAGCCCTCAGCTTGGCAACTCCCAGCCGCTTTCTTCTAGCGGCTCCACGTCGATGGTGCCGGGGGGCGTTTGCCGATAAAAATGGCCATCGGCAACAAACAGCGGCTCGCCACAACTGGGGCAAAAGAAGCGGCTGCCCTCGATGGCCTGAGACTCGGACCCACACACCGGGCAGCGATCCGTGGCGATCCAGCGGCGCGCCCACCAGCGAAAGGCCAGCAGCACCAGCACCGGCAGAGAGAGCAAGAACAGCAACAGAGCCACCAACCCGGCGACCAGCCACCCCAGCCCGACACGGGTCAGCAAAGCTGCCAAGGCCAGGGATCCCAGCCAGAAGCCCCAGCCGGTTAGAGAAATGGAATAGGTTTTGGGCTGCTCAAACCGCATCTTTGTTTTCCCTTCCCGTATTGACTACGCTTAGCAACGCCGCCGGGATGCCGCGGGCCTTTTCCCGAGTTATGTTAGCCCAGACTCACTCGAACTATAAGGCCACCTGGGCATACCCTGTAGGCTAGCTCATTTCCAATAGACGCGGGATCCGGTTTCCCGCACCCCTTCTTCTGCCGGCCCAGGCGCTGCCGTTGCTTCTCAAGAAGGCAACAGGATCCCTTTGGCAGCCGAAAGTCAGTGGCGCTATCTTACTTAAATGAGGCTATTATCAATTACAGAACTTATTGACTGTTACGGCGACGTTGCCCAACAGCGGAGGGGGGCATCATGGTCTACACGGAAGAAGCCTTCAAAGCGGAGCTAAATGCCAAAGGCTGGCGAGCCACTCGGCAGCGGGAAATCATCCTCCAGACCTTTCAAAACTTGCCTGAGGGGACTCACCTGAGCGCCGAGGAGCTGCACAAAAAGCTGCGGGAAGAAGGCCACAACATCAGCCTTTCCACCATCTATCGCACCGTCAAGCTGATGGCGCGCATGGGCATTTTGCGCGAGCTGGAACTGACCGAAGGCCACAAGCATTACGAGATCAACCAGCCGGCCCCCCACCACCACCACCATTTGGTGTGCGTCAAGACCAACAAGGTCATTGAGTTCAAAAACAACGCCATCCTGAATATCAGCCAGAAGGTGGCTGAAAAGTACGGCTTTAAAGTGCTGGATTGCCAGCTCACCATCATCGGCATCAGCCCGGAGGGACAGCGCTCGATCTTGTAGCCAAACAATTTCTGCAGCTCAGCTCCTGGATAAATGCTTGCCCTGGGCGTTCTGTACTGGGTTTGGGGGGAGATGGGGATCCCTTGGTAGAGAAAATGCCAGAATAGCCGCTGTAAAGTCGAAAGCCATTGGCAATTGAAGCAATAGCTCAGCTTACCCTACCCCCTCCGGGAGACGGCCATGAACGAGCAGGAATTGGCGCAGTGGCTAGAGCAAGCTCTGGCAGACCTGCGTCTGAGAGTTCAGGTGAAGGCCCAGCCCCTCCAAAGCAGTCCTGGGGATTACGCTTTGGTGATCATGATCAACCACCCTGCTCACGTTGCTCTCGACCATGAGAGGCTGACGGCCTGGTTCCAGAAGGCAATTCCCAGCCGCTATCCCCAAGTCAAGCGCTTGGCTCTCTACAGCCGCCCCATCGGCCAACAGCAGGCCAACTGGAAAACTCAGGTGAGGCTGGCTCCGGAAGCGGCGACGGGCAGGGGGGATCCCGCCGACAGTCCAGATCTCAGCCGCTATTGCTTTGTCCAAGACCGCCAGTTGCTCACCGCTGACCTGCCTCAACCCTCCAGCGTGGTGCGCCAGGCGGTCTTGGGTTTTCATAACCTCACCGCTGGGCAAAAGGAAGAAGTGCTGCCCCTGTTGCCCACCTTGTTCCGCAACCCCGGTGCTGTCTCGACGGCAATGCTGTCGGTGGATGCGGCCCTGTGGCTAGAGCCCTTGAAAAGCCTCAATCCCCACGAGCTGCGCCTGTTGAGCGTTTGGCTGAGCCGCTATTGCTTCAACCCCAGCCGCGCCTTGGCCGACTTGGATCCCGCCACCTCCAATCTCAGAACCGGTCAGACCCGACGCCGGTACCGCGCTCCTCAGACAGGGGTCTCGCTGGTTTTGGCCAGCTTTGCTGGCAACCTCACTCTGGCCGCCGGCGTGACCCTGAGCCTGTTGTTCGGCATGGTGTTTGTGTTGGCCCTGGCCGTTTTCGGCACCTTGGAAGGGGGGTTCTCTTTTGGCTCTTTTCTTTCCGCCGTTCTGCTCACCCTGGCCTTCAACGCCCTAATTTTCTTTTTGTCTCCCTGGTTGATGGACTGGATCCAGCACAGCCTCTACAGCACCCAGTGGGTGAGCTTGGCGGAAATTGGGCGTCGCAGCCCAGAGAGCGCGGAGGTGATCGCCCGCGTCTGTCGCCAGTACAAGCTGAAGCAGCCGAAGCTGGGCTTGATCCGCGACCAAAACCCTACTGCTTTTACCTATGGCAGCCTGCCGGATACGGCCCGCATCGTCGTCAGCGAAGGGTTGTTCACCTACTTGGAAGATGAGGAGGTGGCCACGGTCTATGCCCACGAGCTGGGGCATGTGATCCACTGGGATTTTGCTGTCATGACCCTGGCTTCCACGTTGGTGCAGATTCTCTACCTCCTCTACGTCTACCTGCGCGACACGCGCCGAGACCGCAGAGGGGGCAAAAACATAGGTTCCTTGGCTCTGGTCGCCTACTTTTTCTACGTGGCCGGCTCCTACTTGGTGCTGTACCTGTCGCGGGTGCGGGAGTACTTTGCCGATCACTTTGCCGCCGAAATCACCGGCAACCCCAATGCCCTCTCGCGGGCTCTGGTGAAAATAGCCTTTGGCATTGTGCAAGAAGGGGAGCGGCAACAGGATGAGGAAACCCGACAGCGCAGCGCTCGCCTGCTGGAAGGCACACGGGCCTTGGGGATCTACGATGCCAAGGCGGCGGTGATGGCGGGGACAGCCTACCGGGTGGCCGCGGATCCCAGCCAGGTGGGCAGGGTGTTTTTGTGGGATCTGTTTAACCCTTGGGCCGGGTGGATGGAGCTGAACTCCACCCATCCCCTCACCGGCAAGCGGGTGCGGGCGCTGGGCACCTATGCCGAACAACTGGATCTGCCGGTGGAGTTCGACATGGCCAGCGTGGTGGCCCAGGGCAAGCAGCTCAACCGCCAGCAGCTCTACGGCAATTTTCTTCTGGACGTGGTTTTGTTAAACGCCGAGTGGCTGGGGGCGATCTTGGGGATGGTGCTTGGGATCCCCGCTCTGCAGGCGGGGTCTTACGGCATGTTTGCCGGCCTGGTTCTGGCGGGAGCCAGCTTGGGCCTGCTGCTGAAGATGACGGTGATGTACCCCAGCTTGGAAAACCCGCCGGCATTGACGGTGTTGAAGGCCATGAGCAACCCCTACGCCAGCCCCTTGCGCGGCTTGCCGATGCAGCTAGAGGGGCGGGTGATCGGGCGGGGGGATGCGGGCTATCGCTTCGGCTCCGATCTCAAGTTCCAGGATGAGACGGGGATGATTTTCTTGCGCTATGTTTCTCGGTTTGGGCCGCTGGGCAACTTCCTGTTTGGGGCCAGCCGGGCAGGCAGGCTGGTGGGTCAAGAAGGGACGGTGGTGGGATGGTTCCGGCGGGGGATAGCTCCCTACCTGGATCTGTCCCGCTTCCAGAGCCGCTATGGCGAAGTGGTGACCAGCCATCCGGCCTTTGGACAGGCGGTGCAGGTGGCGCTGGGCTTGATGGCCGCCTTGCTGCTGATGACCGTTTTCCCCTTCTAGGACGGGCTCAGGATGAGGTCGACTGCCCGCTGTCGGCGCGGGCGTAGTCGTCGCTGAAGCGGATAATGTCGTCTTCGCCCAGGTACTGGCCGTTTTGCACTTCGATGATCACCAGGGGGATGACGCCGGGGTTTTCCAGGCGGTGCTTGGTGCAGGGGGGCACGTAGGTGGACTGGTTGGTGGTGATCAGCCGCTCTTCATCGCCGCAGGTCACTTTGGCGGTGCCGGCCACGACGATCCAGTGTTCGCTGCGGTGGTAGTGCATCTGCAGGCTGAGGCGATGCTTGGGCAGCACCACAATCCGCTTGATCTTGTAGCCGGGGCCCTCGTCCAGCACCGTAAAGCTGCCCCAGGGACGAGTTTCAGTATTGCTCTCGATGAGCTTGTTAAAAACTTCAGCCGAGAAGGTAGCTGGCAGTTTTTCCACTGAGGGCATGGGGGAATTGGGAGTTTCTAGCATAGGCTGCTCTCCTGGGGGCCCTGCCTTCAGCTTATCCTATGGAGCTGGGCAGTAGCCCAACTCCACTCAAATCTTGTGGGATCATGGAGAAGTCTCCTCATCGGGGGAAAAGGCCCTTCTTCTCCATGCATTCCTACCCGGTTCACATCCACGACCGCCAGAAAGACGCCCACTACTTCATCCAGGTGCCTGCCGACCAATACATCCTGGAGGCTGCCGAAGCCCAAGGGATCCAGCTTCCCTTTGCCTGTCGCAACGGCGCCTGCACCACCTGTGCGGTGCGGATCCGGCAGGGATCCCTCTACCAGCCGGAGGCAATGGGGATCTCGCGGGAGCTGAAGGAGCAGGGCTACGGGCTGCTGTGCGTGGGCTATGCCCGCTCCGAGCTGTGGGTGGAAACGCAAGATGAAGATGAGGTGTACGAGCTGCAGTTTGGCCGCTACTTTGGCCAGGGGCGGGTACGAGCGGGGATCCCCCTCGACGATGAGTAATTTTTCTGCCTCAGTTGCCTCTAAAGACCTGCCGCCGTCCCCCCGGCCTTGGCAGCTCCAGGGCTGGCTGTTGGGCTCGGCGGCGCTGATCCCGGTCAACCTGGCCCCTAGTCTGTTGCTGGCGGTGGTGGGGACGGTGCAAAGCTATGGCCGCTACTGGCAGCAAATCCGGCGGGATCCCGGCTTTTGGCTGGCGGGCCTGCTGAGCCTGGCGGTGGTGGTGACAGCGCTGCTGGGGGAGGACTGGCGGCTGAGCTTGCCGGGGATGTTCAACTACTGGCCTTTTCTCCTGATGCTGCCGGCCTTTGCTGCAGCGCTGAGGGATCCCCTCAGCCGCCGCTGCCTGGCGCAGGTGTTGGTGCTGGGCAGTGGCCTGATGCTGCTCTTGGGCTGGGGAGAAGTGCTGTGGGGGTGGCAGGGGCATCTCTTCTTGGGGCCGCTCTGGATTACGGGCGTGGCCGGTGGGGAGCGCCCGGCGGCAGCCTTCACCTCCCCCAATCTCCTGGCCATTTATCTTGTGATCCATCTGGGCTTGGCGGCGGGGCTGTGGGGGGCAACTCAATCTCACCCCACCAGAGCAGGGCTGGCGGCGCTGCTGGGGTTAGGATCCCTGCTGTTGCTGCTGACAGCCTCCCGCAACGGCTGGGGGGCAGGGGGGCTGGCGCTACTGATTGGGCTGGCCCTGCGGCGCTGCTGGTGGGGGCTCGCCTTCCTGGCCGGCTTGGGATTAGCCGGCTTGGCCGCTGCTTTGGACTGGCCCGGCTGGCGGGCGGTTGTCCCTTCCTTGATCTGGAGCCGGTTGGCAGACACCTTTGACCCCCAGGCCCCCTATTTCAGCTCGACGGCCAACCGCCTCGATGCCTGGCGCTTTGCCCTGCAGATGGTGTGGGAGCGGCCCCTGACCGGCTGGGGCTGGCAGAGCTTTCCTGCCCTCTACAATGCCCAGGATCCGCCAGAGCTGCTGGGCCACTGCCACAACTTGTACCTCCATCTGGCGGCAGAAGGCGGGATCCCTCTGCTGCTGGGCTACTTGGCCCTTTGGGGTTGGATCTTGGCGCGGGGCTGGCGAGCCTGGCGTTGCTCCCAAGACGAGATCCTCTTGGGAGTTTTACTGGCCTTGACGGCGTTTTTTGCTGCGGGGCTTTTGGATGTGGTGATCTTGGATGGCCGCCTTCACCTGTTGATCACCTTGCTCTTGGGCGCAGCTTGGGGGGCCAGCCTCGAGCTCCGCTGCAGCCAGGCAAAGAGGGTTCCGGCGGATCCCCAGGCACCCCGGTCAATGCCACAATAGAGTTCCTCCCTTGGGTTTTCTGGGATTACTCTGTTTCGGTTGCCGGATTTTCTTACGTATCGAGTTTAGCTTTGGATGGTCTCACCCGATTTCGATTGACCAAAACTTTGGCGGCGCAGGCCCCGCCCTGAGGACTCTGTCCCGCTTGCGCGAATAGGGCTGGGGAGAACGTCAACCACCTTTTTCCATGGAGCAGCCAATCCCTTCTCTGGCCCCTGATCCCATCAAGCCGGGGGATCTCCTATCCCTGGAGATCACCGACCTAACCCCTGAGGGCGATGGCATTGCCCATACGCTTGGCCACGGGCGGGGTCGGGTGGTGTTTGTCGCCCAAGCGGTGCCAGGGGATCGCGTGGTGGCTCAGATAACTGAGATCAAGCGCAACTATCTGGTCGGGCGAATTCGCTCCCTCATAGCTCCCTCGCCGCAGCGGGTGCGGCCGGCCTGCATTGTGGCGGACAAGTGCGGTGGCTGTCAGTGGCAGCACGTCAGCTACGCTCAGCAATTGGTTACCAAGCAGCAGATCCTCAGGGATGCGCTGGAACGAATTGGCGGTCTTACTCTGCCGGAGCCTGTCCCGATTTTGGGATCCCCGCAGCCGCTGCGCTACCGCAATAAGGTCACCTACCCCATTGCCAAAGCAGAGGGCCAGCCGCTGCGCATGGGCTACTACCGACCGGGCAGCCACCGCCTGGTGAACCTCAACCAGTGCCCTGTGCAGGACGAGCGGCTGGATGTGTTCTTGCGGGAAATTAAGCGGGATCTGCAGGAGGCCGGCTGGAGCGTCTACGACGAAAGCCGCCACCAGGGCCATCTGCGTCACTTGGGCTTGCGCATTGGTCGCCGCACCCGCGAGGTGCTCCTCACCTTGGTCAGTTGCAGCCGCGACCTGCCCCACCTAGAAAGGTGGGCCAAGCGCTGGATGCAGCGCTACCCCGACCTGGTGGGGGTTTGTCTCAACCTCAACCCGGCCCGCACCAACACCATCTTTGGCCCGCAAACGGAGGTGATTGCCGGGCGGGGATCCCTGCGGGAAGAATTGGCCGGTCTTTCCTTTTGGATTGACAGCACCTCCTTCTTTCAAGTCAACACGGAGCAGGCGGAGGCCTTTTTTACCTGGATAGTGGATCAGCTCCAGCTGCGCGGCGAGGAGATCGTCCTGGACGCCTACTGCGGCATCGGCACCCTAACCCTGCTCTTGGCCCGGCGGGCCAAACGGGCGATAGGGGTGGAAGTCCTGCCGGCGGCGGTGGCCCAGGCCCGCTACAATGCCCAGTTCAACGGCATCCCCTCGGCCCAATTTTTCCAGGGCGCAGTGGAAACGGTTTTGCCAACTCTGCCTCCTGCCGATATTGTGGTGTTGGATCCGCCGCGGCGCGGCTGCGAGCGGCAGGTACTCGAGATCCTAAAGCAGCGACAACCCCAGCGCCTTGTCTACATTAGCTGTCACCCTGCCACCTTGGCGCGCGACCTGCAAATTCTCATGGCCGAGGGATCCTACCGCCTAACCCAATGGCGAGCGGCCGACTTCTTTCCCCAAACAGGCCATGTAGAGGGGGTGGCCTTTTTGGAGCGGGTCTGAGGGCAACTCCAAAAACCTTGCCCAGCTTGCCGCAGAGCCGCCCTCTTGGTAAACGCAGCAGCCAGAGGCGACAAATGCTAACGTCAAAATAGTGACCTTAAAGTTTCGCAACGGATCCCTTTCCATTACCCTAGTTTTTCTTCCGCGATCTCGATGCTCAGAGCTGGAATTGTTGGCCTGCCCAATGTGGGCAAATCGACTCTATTTAACGCCCTCTGCGAAAATGCCAAGGCCGAGGCGGCCAACTTCCCTTTTTGCACCATTGAGCCCAACATAGGACGGGTGGCAGTGCCGGATGAACGCCTGCAGGTGCTGGCCAAGATCAGCGGCTCGGCGGCAATCGTCCCCGCCCAGATTGAGTTTGTTGACATTGCTGGCCTGGTGGCCGGCGCCAGCAAAGGCGAGGGGCTGGGCAACCAATTTCTCTCCCACATCCGCCAGGTGGACGCCATCGTACATGTGGTGCGCTGCTTCAAAGATGAGAACATCGTGCATGTGGCCGGCTCCGTGGATCCGGTGCGAGACATGGGCGTGATTAACCTGGAGCTGGCCCTGGCGGATCTGGCCCAGATCGAGCGGCGCTTAGAACGGGTGCGCAAACAGGCCAAGTCCGACAAAACGGCTCAAGTAGAGCTGCAGGCCCTGGAGAAGCTGCAGGCCGCTCTGGACGAGGGCAAGCCGGCTCGCCTGGTGCCCCTTAGCGCAGAGGAGGAGGTCGCCATCAAAGGGCTGGGGCTGCTCACCCGCAAGAAGGTGATCTACGCCGCCAACGTGGCAGAAACGGAGCTAGCCACTGGCAACGACTGGGTAGAGCAGGTGCGGCAGGTGGCCCAGGCAGAGGAGGCGCGTGTGGTGGTGGTCTCGGCCCAGGTGGAGGCGGAATTGGTGGAGTTGCCGCCTGAAGAGCGACAGGCTTATCTGGAGTCGCTGGGGGTGAAAGAAGGGGGGCTGAAATCCTTGATCCGCGCCACCTACGAGCTGTTGGGCCTGCGCACCTACTTTACCTCTGGCCCCAAAGAAACCCGCGCCTGGACAATCCCTGCCGGTGCCACTGCTCCCCAGGCGGCGGGGGTCATTCACTCGGATTTTGAGCGGGGCTTTATCCGGGCGGAAACGATAGCATATGAGGACCTAGTGGCAGCGGGATCCCTGAGTGCCGCCCGAGAGAAGGGCCTAGTGCGCAGCGAGGGCAAAGACTACGTGGTTCAGGAAGGAGATGTGATGCTCTTCCGTTTCCATGTCTAGGACTCCCTAGCCTATTCAGCCAAGCCGTGGTTTCTCAGCAGTGCCTCTAGGCAAAACGACTTATCTAGCCAGGGATCCCTGCTTCCAAGGGGTCTGCTTGACGCAACCGTTTTCCTGAGAAAACTGTTGACGCTGTAACGAAACATCACAATAATTGGACTAGATAAACAAGTACTTTAAGGGATGTATTGATGGATCTGCTGCAATACGGGCCGATGGCCTGGGTTTACCTAGCAATTTTTGCCTCCATCATCTGGTGCATCTGGGGTCGTTCGGAAGACGACATCATGTTTTAGCTCAAGCGGGAGGGGTTCCTCTGCGAGCTAAGGCTACTCCTTGGCCTTAGGCTGGCAGGGGATCCCTCCTAGGTATGGCTTTTTGCCGACCTCAGGTGACGTTTCCCCTCACTCACTCAACCAACTGAGGGTCATACCAAGGCAGATACACAACCGCGGCCCGCGCCACGCAGCCACTCCTCCCCTTCACGGGAGACACCTAGCAATACCCCAAAACAAACGGAGCGAGGGATCTGTATAGATTACTGCCCCCTGCGCTTCCCTACTTCTAGAATTCAGCTAGGCACGCGCTGGTCCTATCTGGGGCGGCTGCTCTGACAGCGAATTAGCTTGCAGGAGTTATGGGCGTTACCAGCTTGCTCTCTCGCCGTCCCCTGCCTGGGGCAGAACAAACACCGGAGGGGTACTGCCTTTCCTGGCGGGGTGTGGCGGTGATGGGGGTACTCAATGTAACCCCCGACAGCTTTAGCGACGGCGGCCAGTGGGGATCCGTGGAAGCTGCCGTGCAGGCAGCCAGAGCCATGGCAGCGGCGGGGGCCTTGATTGTGGATATCGGCGGCGAGTCCACCCGTCCGGGGGCAGAGCCGGTACCGGTGGAGGTGGAATGCGACCGGGTTTTGCCCGTGATTCGGGCTCTAGAGGGATCCGGCATTCTCATCAGCGTCGATACGCGCCGAACGGAGGTGGCAGCGGCAGCTCTGGCGGCTGGAGCGCACATGATTAATGACGTCACCGGCCTGCGCGATCCGCAGATGATGCAGCTGTGTGCCGAGAAGGGGGTGCCGGCAATCATCATGCACATGCGGGGAGAGCCCCGCACCATGCAGCAGCTTACCCACTACGAGGATCTGGAGGGAGAAGTTTTTGGGTTTCTCAAGGATCAAGCGGAACGGGCCCTGGCAGCCGGTGTTCCCAGCGTGGTTTTGGATCCCGGCCTGGGCTTTGCCAAAACCGCCGAGCAGAACATTGCCCTCCTCAGAGCGCTGCCGCGGCTGGTGGCCTATGGCTACCCGGTGCTGGTGGGAGCCTCGCGCAAAAGTTTTGTTGGCCAGCTTGCCGGCATTGCTGTGCCTAGAGAGCGGGATAGCGCCAGCGTAGCCGTGCACCTCTTTGCCGCCAGCCGGGGCGCTACCCTGGTGCGGGTGCACAACGTCCCCGCTCATGTCTCGGCTCTGGCGGCCTGGGCAGGTCTCCACGATGAACCCAACTAGGCTGGTGCTGCGGGGTCTTAGCTTCCATGCCCACCACGGCTATCGTCCTGAGGAGGCCGTGTTGGGAGGGCGCTTTGTGGTGGATGTGGAGATGCAGCTTGGTTGGGTTCCCCAAGCGGATGACCTGGCCCACACAGTGGACTACGCCCAGGTGTACGAGGCGGTGCGGGAAGAGGTAACCCAGCGACGCTACCGGCTGATCGAGACGTTGGCAGACCGGATTGCTGAGCGGCTGTGGCAAAGCTATCCCCAGGTGGAAGCCCTGACGGTGCGGGTGCACAAGCCACAGGCCCCCCTGCCCGGTTTGTTCGACGATGTCTACGTGGAGATTGTCCGCCACCGTTCTCCCAATAGCTAACCCTCGATGCAGCCCGACCTAGCCTACATTGCCCTGGGCAGCAACCTAGGGGATCCGCTGCAGCAATTGCGCTCGGCTGGGCAGAAGTTGCTCAGGTTGGGCCAGGTGGTGGCTCGCTCCAGCCTCTACCGCAGCCCCGCCCAAGGGGGGCCACCCGGCCAGCCCGACTACCTCAATGCTGTGGTGGCGTTGGATTCCTTTCCCCCTTACCAATCGCCCCTGGAGTTGCTGAGGGCGCTGCTGGCCATCGAGCAGGAGGCAGGGCGAGTGCGGCGCATCCGCTGGGAGGCCAGGACCCTGGACTTGGATCTGCTGGCAATGGGCAACCGGATCCTGAAGAGCCCTGAGCTAACCCTGCCCCACCCTCGCATGATGGAGCGCCCTTTTGTCCTGGCCCCGCTGTGCGAGATTGCTCCCCATTGGCGCCACCCCGAAACCGGCATAGCCGCAGCTGAGGCGCTGGCTGCCCTGGATAGCTCCTGGCTGGAGCGCACTGACCTAGGCTGGGATTGAGCTCTTTAGCGCAGCCGCCATTTTCGCCGCCAGATCCACCAGCCGCGAGGCATAGCCGTACTCGTTGTCGTACCAGGAGAGCACCTTCACCGTGCGATCCCCCAGCGTCATCGTCGACTCCAGATCCACAATCGAAGAATGGGGATCGCCGATGATATCGGCCGAGACAATGTGCGGCGGGGCAATGGCCAGGATACCGCGCATCGGCCCTTCTGCTGCCTCCACAAAGGCTTGGTTGACCGCCTCTTTGGTGATAGGCTGCTCGGTGCGCACGACAAAGTCCACAATCGAGCCGGTTAGGGTGGGCACCCGCAGCGCCAGGCCGTCCATCTTCCCTTTCAGGGCAGGCAAAACCTCGGCAACTGCCGTGGCTGCCCCAGTGGTGGAAGGCACAATCGACACCGCCGCCGAGCGGCCCCGGCGATAGTCCTTGGGATCCGGGCGATCCACAATGGCCTGGGTGGCGGTGTAAGCGTGGCAGGTGGTGAGAAAGCCCGTCTCGATGCCGAAGCGATCCAGCAAGACCTTGGCCAGCGGCGCCAGACAGTTGGTGGTGCAGGAGGCGTTGGAGACGATATGGTGCCGCTCTGGGTCGTACTGGTCGTCGTTAACCCCCATCACCACCGTCAGGTCGGCGCCTTTGGCAGGGGCGGAGATGATCACTTTCTTGGCGCCGGCTTCTAGGTGTTTGGCCGCCCCCTCCCGCTTGGTAAACAGGCCGGTGGACTCTATCACCAGGTCAACCCCGAGGTCTTTCCAGGGCAGTTGCGCCGGATCCCGTTCTGCCAGAACCCGGATCTTGTGGCTGCCGACTTGCAGGTGGCCATCCACAACGCTCACCGTCTGGGGCAGGCGCCCGTAGGCGGAGTCAAATTGCAGCAAGTAGGCCAAGTTCTCCGGCTCGGTGAGATCATTAACCGCCACCACCTCCAGCCCTCGCCCCGGCTGGGAGAGCAGCGCCCGCAAAAACGACCGGCCAATGCGGCCAAATCCGTTGATGGCTACCCGTGTGGTCATGGCAATCCTCCGGTATCAGTTCATGGTCATGGGTCGAGGGCTGCGGCGCAGGAGACGCCAACCCCTTAGGGATAGGTTAGAAGAAGAACGGGATCCGCCTTGCCTTTGCACTTCAGATCTCCAGATTTGGATCCCAACGGAGATTTGCGATTTAGGCTAACCCAGGAATTGCCGGTAGAGGAATTCAGATGAAGGTATTGCTGACCAACGATGATGGCATCGAGGCGGCGGGGCTGGCACACCTCAGACTGGCCCTCAGCGCTCTCGTTGCCGAGGAAAACTGCTGGATTGTGGCCCCCCACCAGCCGATTTCCGGCTGTAGCCACCAGGTAACGACGGGGCGGCCCTTTCGCGCCTGGGCCCGCGGCGAGCGCACCTTTGCCGTCGAGGGATCCCCTGCCGACTGTGTGCGGGTGGCCCTGTTTAAGCTCGCCCCTGCCGTGGATTGGGTGCTTTCTGGCATCAACGAGGGAGGGAATCTGGGATCGGATGTGTACTTGTCCGGCACGGTGGCGGCGGTGCGGGAGGCGGCGCTGCGTGGGATCGGAGGGATCGCCATTTCCCAGTATCGGGCAGGGAGCCAACCCATCGATTGGGAGCAGGCCCAGCGGTGGACGCGGGAGATCCTGGCCGAGCTGATGGAACAACCCCTGCCAGCCGGCTCCTTCTGGAATGTCAACTTGCCCCACCTGCCACCGGGATCCCCTTTGCCGGAGCGAGTTTACTGCCCCCTCTGCACGCAGCCGCTGCCACTCGATTACGCCGTAGAAGCAGAGGGGGAAGGCTTGGCATCGCTGTGGTTTCGCTACCAGGGGCGCTACGCAGAGCGAGCCCGCGATCCCCAGACCGATACCGATATCTGCTTCTCCGGTCGGATCGCCATCACCCAGGTGCACCTGTGCTCAGGAGCTCCCAGGTGAGGGGGTGAGGTTGCGGGCGATGGTTCTCAGCCGCTGCAGCCGCAGTGCCGTCAGGATATCGGTGGGATCCAGCTTGAGAACCTGCTCCAGGGCATCTGCTAGGTGTTGGGCTGCCTCTTGGCGGGTGTAGCCGCGGAACTGGGCGCGGCGCAAGGCAAACTCGT
Source organism: Synechococcus sp. RC10B2 (assembly GCF_047502635.1). Classification (NCBI taxonomy): domain Bacteria; kingdom Bacillati; phylum Cyanobacteriota; class Cyanophyceae; order Synechococcales; family Synechococcaceae; genus Synechococcus; species Synechococcus sp. RC10B2. The sequence continues at coordinate 81,535 of NZ_JANSHO010000052.1, read as the reverse complement.
CGGCATCGAAATGGGCGCTCTCCCGATTCAGGTTTTGCCAGATCTGCCGCACCGAGAGCGCCGTGATGCCCCCCGCCAACAGGGCAGAAAACGGGTGCTGCAAAGAGAGCTCTGCCACGGTGGTGATGCCACCAAGCAAGGCCAGCGACTGGTAAAACCCCGGCTGTAGCCAGTTGCGGTTGTCGAACCAGCCCACCTCCCGCAAAAACAGCAGATCCCGCTGCGGCTGCGGGATCCCTTGCCAGCGGCGAAAATCGATGGCAATGATGCCCTGCGGCTGCCAAGGGGCCTTGCGGCGGGAGAACAACAGGGCCTCACCTCCCGAGTGGGGGACAACGCGGATCAAGGCCCGGAGAGAAGCGGGAAGCAGATCCCGCAAGCGTTCGATCTCTTCTTTTTGAAAGGTTTCCAAGGGTTTGAAGTCTGAGCGGCTGGTCATAGTTTTACCTGTAGAGGCACGGAGAGAGAGGATCCCACCTACCCCCCGGCAGCCTTGCGGCCCTGAACACCCCAGACCTGAAAAACCCTGCCAAGTTAGTCTACCGCATCTTCAGGTCGCCAGTAGCAGCCCCCCAGGGCAAAAAGCGCCAGCAAGTTTGCTTAGACTGAGAGGAAAAGTCTACGCCTCGATCCGAGCCAATGCCAGTTTTACCGGAACCCAGCGAACAGAGCGCCGGCAGCCCCCTTTACACCTATGCCTTCTTGCCGATGCCAGACGCGCCGCTTTGGCATTTCATTCAACAAACTCAAGGGATCCGCGGGCCGCTGCAGGTGTTTTCTCCCACAGGAGGCCGAATTGCCGCTGCTGTGGAGCCGATGCCGGATCCTGCGTCGCTGCAGGCTTCGGATGAGGTGCTGCTGCGTTCTGCCCTGCGCCACGACCAGGTGATCTGCCGGCTGTTTGCCCAGATGCCGCTGCTGCCCCTGCGCTTTGGCACCTGCTTTCTCTCAGCCGAAAAGCTGGGATCCCACCTATTGGCCCAGCAGGCGGAGTACGAACAGGCCCTCGCGGCCATCGGGGGAAGAGCCGAGTACTGCCTGAAAGGAAAACTGTCGCCCCAGCCCCCCCCGGATCCCCAACCCGCTCCCAGCGGCACAGCCTATCTGTTGGCCCGCAAACAAGCCTATCTCCAGCAACGACAGGCCCAAGAGCGGCAAGAACAGGAGCTGGCGGCCCTGCAGCAGCTTTGGCCTTCTACCTGGCCAGTGCAAAGAGGGGATCCGCAGCCGGGAGAAGTCCTGCGGCTTTACTTCTTGCTCACCCCTGCCGAACGGGAAACGGCAGCCCAGCTCGCCCAAACCTGGGTAGCAGCACACCCCCACTGGCAATTGGACTGGAGCGAGTCCCTGCCCCCCTATCACTTTGTGGGTGCCCTGCGGGATCCCTCCAGATGTACTCAGTAGTGCCCTAGCAAAAGGATCCCGTTTCGCGCGCCCGGAAACCCTGACCCAGCGAGGATGCAATGTTTTGGCTGTAATTTTTCAGGGTATTACTTACGGATTCTGGTGAGGGATTGGACTACACTACTATTTTTGAAAGTGACCTCCCGTCCCCTCAGCCGTCATGACCCTGGAAACATTTTTTACCCAGCTCAACGCCAACGGCTTAACGATTGCCATCCTGCTCTTTGCAGCTCCTTGGTTGGTTTGGGTTCTCTGCCACTGGATCCCAGGGCAGTGGGAAGAGCCTTTTTTGCTCAGCTTGAACATTGGCTTAGCAGCGGCAAGCCTTGTCCTCTGGGCCGGTTACTTGGCCTATGCCACCAACACGGCCGGCTGGCAGGCGGTGGTCAAGCAGGCGGATATGTTCTTGTTGCTGGTGCCTCCCTACTATTTCCTTAGCTCCATCTGGGTGGCACGGCAGCGCATGCCCCTCTCGCGGGTGCCGGCTTTCCGCACCTTGCAAGGGATCAGCATTTTGGCGGCGGTCTATCTCATCCTCTCTTGGCTCAGCCGCCGGGTCTATGTTGTCTTTTTCTCTTACCTACCCTTTTCGGCCTTTCTGTGGATCCTGGCGGGGTTGTTGGGGGTGGCCTATATTGGCTATCGCATCCTCTTTGGGAATCCGCCCCAGTACCCGCCCGAAAGCTGAGGGGCTGGCCGACAGGGACTAGAATTCGAAAGAAACCCTTTGCAACGGCAATGGTGACAGTCCCCCTGATTTCAGCCCTGAACATCGACTACCGGCCTTTGCAGGAGTTGTTAGCGGCGGGAGCTTGGCTGGAAGCGGATCGGCTGAGCCTGCAACTGCTGTGCCGGGCGGCGGGGGAGGGGGCGGCGCGGCGGGGCTGGCTGTACTTTTCCGAGGTGAGCCGGATCCCGGCAGAGGATCTGCGCACCATCGATGGCCTGTGGCGGGCGGCCTCCGGGGATCGCTTCGGCTACTCGGTGCAGCGGCAACTCTGGCTGGGGGTCAACCGCAACTGGGAGCGCCTCTGGCCGCTGATTGGCTGGAAGCAAGGCTACCACTGGACTCGCTATCCCGACGAGTTCACCTGGGATCTGTCCGCTCCCAAGGGCCACCTGCCCCTTTCCAACCAACTGCGGGGGGTGCGGGTGCTGGAGGAGCTGCTTACCCACAGAGCTTGGGAAGACCTATCCGGCTGAGCGTCTTTTGAATCTTATTGAATCTAAGTTGGATTGGACTGTGGCCGAGCAACTGCAACTGACCCAATTTCCCCACCTGCCCGGCGATCTGGCCCAAGCCTGCGAGCAGGCCATCCAGGCCACACGCCTGGCCCTGCAAGCGGGATACCGCCGCTTGCTCATCGAGATCCTGGCCCCCGACATCAAGCCGGAAGTCTTGGCTCGTCCATTTTTGGAGTTGGTGCCGCCACCGGCTTTGGTGTTGTTCAGCGATGCCGGCGGAGCGGCCCTGGCCCAGCGGGAATGGGGATCCCTCCCCGACGGGATCCAACTGCAGAGCCTGACTGCCCGCACCCAACCTACGCCAGAACAAAGTGTCCTGTTCGTGATGCCGGCGGTTTACAGCCTGGATCAGGTGGAGCGGGTTTGCCAGTTGGTGAGCGGCGGCGATCCCTCTGGGCTGGCGGCCAAAGGCCGGGATCCCAAGCCCGTCGTTCTCCTCAACCCGCAACTTCAGGATGCCGCCGCAGTGGGGGTGGGGTTGGCCGGGCGCCGGCTGCGGCAACGCTTCCTGAGCACCTTTGAGACCAGCTACTACCTGCGCTCGCTGGTAGAAGGAGCCCTGTTTCGCGCCTACCCGGATCCCTGGAGCGTGTGGCAGCAGGAAGAGCCCGGCCTCTACAGCGTCCTCAAAACCTTTAGGGCTCGGCCCAGCGGCGAAGAAGTGGCCGAGCTGTTCAGGGCCAGCAAGAGAGGGGATCCCTGGTGGAGCTGGCGGCGCTGGCTGGGCGGGATCCCATGATCGACCTGCAGCTTCAAGACTGGTGGTCGCGGCAACGGCTCACCCAGCTTAGCTACCCCAACCTATCTCTCAGCGGCGCAAGTGTGTCTTTGCGAGTCATTTTAGAGCCATTTAAAAACGTCGGCGCGATCTGGTATTCAAAGATTTATGGAGAGTATCAGGATAATGTTTTATTGCTGGCCTGCTCTCCAGATTTAGAAGGACTATCGGATCGTGTAAGATGCCTAAAACAGTCTCCTATTCAGAAACTTTGCCGAGAAAATTTTTCCAAACATTTTACTGAATATTTGCTAACTGATGCCGTCGCCTATGAATTAGAAATCCGATTTGAAGGCAAAGACTTTCTTGTTGTCGACCAAGAGAGGCTTGGAAATAGAGTTGTCCACCAAATCTACATTCACGACAACTGCTTTTTCAAACCCGTAGAGGACGATCTCCTAAGCAAGATTATCGGTTGCGTTCTTGAGCAACATAGCTTCTACTTAGGGCAGGAAATCGACTGGTCAGAGATCTCGGCGAGATTAACTGATCACTTGCTCACTTCGAGCAAAATCGAGATCCAAAGCGATCCCAAGAGGCAACATGTGTGGATCCCACAGCTAGAAGAAAAAAGTATCCTCTCGGATCCCTTTTTCAAAAAGCTTTCGGCCAGGGCACAGTGGTTATTGAAGGCAGATAAGCCCGTTTTAGGAAGAAAAAAGCCACTGCCTGAAGGGTTCGCCAGCATCTAATGCTTCTGATGATATTTTTGCCCCCTAGCTGCAGCACCTTCCCCAGGGCAGACTGCTCGTATCGCTGCTCCTATCGGAAAGGGACTGGGGGTGAGGGGAGAGACTGGAAGGGTCAGCGGCGCGACGCGCTAGGGCATTGTCTCAAACTACTCTGATATCGATCCCAAAGTTCCAATCCAGTTCCAATTTCGGTGATAGAATCACAACACGCTAGGAGTGTCTGGGGGCTGCCCCCAGGCTGAGATTACATCCTCAGAACCTGATCTGGGTCATACCAGCGTAGGAAAGCGAGTACCGGAGTTGACACCATGCGCAGCGAATGGGTTGCCCGCCGTCGTGGGCAAGCAAATGTTACGCAAATGCACTTTGCCCGGCAGGGCGTGATTACCGAAGAGATGGACTACGTGGCTCGGCGAGAGAACCTACCGCCGGAGCTGATCCGCTCAGAAGTGGCGCGGGGCCGCATGATCATCCCTGCCAATATCAATCACACCAACCTAGAGCCCATGTGCATCGGGATCGCCTCCCGCTGCAAAGTCAATGCTAATATTGGCGCCTCCCCCAGCTCCTCTGGATTAGCCGAAGAGCTGGAAAAGCTGAAATTGGCCATTAAATACGGCGCCGATACCGTTATGGATCTGTCCACCGGCGGCGGCGACTTGGACGAAATTCGCACGGCTATTATCCAAGCTTCTCCGGTGCCCATCGGCACGGTGCCCATCTACCAAGCTCTAGAAAGTGTCCATGGCAATGTCGAAAAACTCTCGGCAGAAGATATCTTGCACATCATCGAAAAGCAGGCCCAGCAAGGGGTGGACTACATGACCATCCATGCCGGGATCCTCATCGAATATCTGCCATTGGTGCGCAACCGTCTCACAGGAATTGTCTCTCGCGGAGGTGGGATCCTGGCCCGTTGGATGTTGGCCCACCACAAGCAAAACCCGCTCTACACCCACTTCCGCGACATCATCGAGATCTTCAAGAAATACGATGTTTCTTTTAGCCTGGGCGATGCTTTGCGGCCCGGATGTCTGCACGATGCTTCTGACGAGGCCCAGATGGCGGAGTTGAAAACCCTGGGGCAGTTGACCCGCATGGCCTGGGAGCACGATGTGCAGGTGATGGTGGAAGGGCCAGGGCACGTGCCGATGGATCAAATTGAGTTTAACGTGCGCAAGCAAATGGAGGAATGCGACGAGGCTCCTTTCTACGTTTTGGGGCCGCTGGTAACCGATATTGCCGCTGGCTACGACCACATCAGCTCTGCCATTGGGGCGGCCTTGGCCGGCTGGTACGGGGCGGCGATGCTCTGCTACGTAACTCCCAAAGAACACCTGGGCTTGCCCAATGCCGAGGATGTGCGCAACGGCCTCATTGCCTACAAAATTGCCGCCCACGCTGCCGATATTGCCCGCCACCGTCCTGGGGCCAGGGATCGAGATGACGAGATGTCCAGAGCCCGCTACAACTTTGATTGGAACCGACAATTTGAGTTGTCTTTAGACCCAGAGCGGGCGCGAGAATATCACGACGAGACCTTGCCGGCAGATATCTACAAAACGGCGGAGTTTTGCTCGATGTGTGGACCGAAGTTCTGCCCCATGCAGACCAAAATGGACGCAGAAGCGTTGAGCGAGCTGGAGCGATTCTTGGCCAAGCAGCCAACAGCTTAGGCATTAGCTTGCCCTGGGCCTCGAACGAAGTTGGAATCGACCTTGGTTCCATCCCTGCTCTCGGGGGAGTGGGGAGGGGCTCTCTCTGCAAGCTATGCTGGGTTATAGAGAAACCCTTGCGGTTGTCTCTGTGGAGGAGAGAGAAGAGCATGGCACTGAAGCAACTTGGACATGTTGCCGTCCGCGTAGAAGACATCTCTAAGGCAGTAGAGTTCTACGAAAAGTTGGGGATGGTCAACGTCTGGAAGGATCCCGACTGGGCCTATATGAAAGCCGGAGACGATGGGCTGGCACTCTTGGGGCCGGGCTACCGGGCGGCAGGGCCCCACTTTGGCTTTGTCTTCAGCAGCAGGGAGGAGCTGGAGGAGCAGCATCGGCGCTTGCAAGCCGCAGGGATCCCGGTAGGGGCCATTCACAGCCATCGGGATGGCACTGCCTCCTTCTATGGCAAGGATCCCGATGGCAACCTGTTTGAGTTTCTGTACGAGCCGCCAGGCACTTTTGACCAAGCCAAGGCCAAGACAGCCGAGGCAAGTGCTTGAGCTCTGAACTGCTATCGCGCACAAGCAAGCTAGGGGCCGTGGGCGTCCTTCTGTAGCCCTAAGCAATCTTGCTGAGCAGCCCAGCTGCCCAATCGAGAAGACGGTTCACTTCTTCTGAGGTTCTGGCTTCCGAGTAGAGCCTCAGCAGAGGTTCGGTGCCGCTGCCCCGGATCATCACCCAACTGCCGTCGGCAAGGCTAAACTTGTGGCCGTCGCGATCGAAATGCTTGATTACCTTTTGCCCCAGGATCTCAAGGGGGGGATCCGTCTGTAGCTGCTGGAAGAGCCGGGTTTGTTGACCTTGATCCGCCAGGTGCAGGTCGCGGCGTAGGTAAACTGAGGTGAACCCTTCCCGTTCTTGCAAAGCTCGGTAAAGGGCGCTCAGATCTTGCCCGGTTTCGGTGACGGCTTCGATCAAGTACAGGGCAGAGAGGAGGGCATCCCGCTCGGGGATGTGGCCCAGATAGCCGATGCCGCCCGATTCTTCTCCCCCCAGCAACACCGGTGTGCTCAGCATGCGCTCGGCGATGTACTTAAAGCCCACCGGCGTTTCCGTAACTGGCAGGCCATAGCGCTCGGCCACCTTCACGAATAGCTCCGAGCCGCTGATGGTTTTGACGATCTCGCCCCGCAGGCCGCGCCGCCCCGCCAAGTGGTCGATCAAGATGGGAATGAGGATCTGCGGGCTGAGAAAATGGCCTTGCCCATCGAGGGCAGCAATGCGGTCGGCATCGCCATCGAAGACCAGACCCATCTTTAACGGGGCGGGATCCGCTGCGATGATCTGGGCAGAGGTCTGCAGGTTTTGCGGCAGCGGCTCCGGTGGGAACCCGCCAAACAAGGGATCCCGACGTGCCTGCAATTCGATCACCTTCTCCCCCAACAGGCGGCTGAGGCCCCCGGCGCCAGAGCCAAACATGACATCCACCCAGATCTTGGCCGGGGATCCTTCGAGCTTCTCCAGATCCACAAAGCGGCTGAGCTGAGCCAGGTAGCCGGGCCAGGGATCCCAGGTTTCGATGGGGGCTGGGTTGGATGCGAGAGGTTGCAGGTGGTGCAGCTCCTGCTCGATGGCGGCGGTAACCTCCGGCGGCACGGAGCCGCCAAATCCGCCTTTGACCTTGAGGCCGGAATAGTGGGGCGGGTTGTGGCTGGCGGTGATCACCAAGGCGCCGTGGCAGCCGCGCTCTTTGGCCGCCCAGCTAAAGGCCGGTGTCGGGGCCACACAGGCAGAGAGATAAACCGGGATCCCCAGCCGCGCCACCACCTCGGCAGCGTGGGCAGCAAATTTTTCTGAGAGAAAGCGGTTGTCGTAGCCGATCAGGATCCCTGCCCCAGGATAGGTGCGGGCCAGCACCTGGGCGCTGGCCTGGGCGGCAATGCCCAAGTTCTGGAAGGTAAAGCCATCGGCGATCACGGCTCGCCAGCCGTCAGTGCCAAAACGAATGGAGTTCCCGGCCATGATTGCACCCAGATCCACCCCGACTACAGAGAAGGATAGCTTGGTAGCCCTGCACTTGAGGGCAGGGCGGAAAAGCCCGTAAGCAACTTTAGTGGCTCGCCAAGAGTTGCCACCAAGGCGTACCGTTCCCAGGCGAGCACCGACCGGTGGCAAGCGTCCGAACGTCTCAGCCAACCTGCAAAGACTTCGTCCCGCTGACGCCATCAGAAGAGTAAGCAGAACCTTGGGGCTTTGCCTCGAGGAACTGTCTGGGGGCGTCTTGACAGCGCCTTTACGAGGTCGTTGTTGAACTGCGTAAGAATCCCCTGCCTTTAGGCGGTGGGAGTGTCAAATAGCACGGCGGAGCCGCCACCCCACTCCCCCGTTTCAAAAACGGCAGCGGCTGGGTGGGGTCGCAAAAGCTGCGGAAACGGCTACAGTAACCTGGAAAGCGTTCCGCTCCTAATGAGCCATGACTCAGCAACTGACTCTCGACGGACTGGGATCTGGATCGGGTGGGGGATCCCGTCTAGGGCGAGTAATCGTAACCGATTTGCAGGGGGAGATGCAGCGCTCCTACCTGGAATATGCCATGAGCGTGATCGTGGGGCGGGCCTTGCCGGATGTGCGGGATGGCCTCAAGCCGGTGCATCGCCGCATCCTCTACGCCATGCACGAGCTGGGCCTGACGCCGGATCGCCCCTACCGCAAGTGCGCGCGCGTCGTGGGGGACGTGCTGGGGAAATATCACCCCCACGGGGATCAGGCGGTCTATGACGCGCTGGTGCGCATGGCACAAGACTTTTCCAGCCGCTACCCCCTGGTGGCGGGGCACGGCAACTTCGGCTCGGTGGACGACGACCCGCCGGCGGCCATGCGCTACACGGAGTGTCGGCTGGCGGAGCTGAGCCACACAGCCCTTCTGCAGGGGATCTCCGAAGCAATTGTGGACTTTATGCCCAATTTCGACGGCTCCCAGGCGGAGCCCACCGTCCTGCCGGCCCGCCTGCCCATCTTGCTGCTCAACGGCTCTGCTGGCATTGCCGTGGGCATGGCCACCAACATCCCGCCCCACAACCTGGGGGAAGTGGTGGACGGCCTGCTGGCTTTGATCGACGAGCCCGATCTCAGCCCTGAGGAGCTGTTGCGCTGGATCCCGGGGCCGGACTTTCCCACCGGCGGCCAAATTGTCGATGGCCAGGGGATCCGCGAGGCCTACCTCACCGGCCGCGGCTCCATCACCCTGCGGGGAGTGGCCCGCTTTGAGGAGATCCAGCCGGGCAGAGGACGCCACCGCCGGCCCGCCCTGATCATCAGCGAGTTTCCCTATCAGGTGAACAAGGCTGCCTGGCTCGAGAAGGTGGCCGAGCTGGTCGCCCAAGACCGTCTCAGCGGCATCGCAGATTTGCGGGATGAGTCGGATCGCAGCGGCATGCGCGTGGTGGTGGAGCTGAAGCGGGAGGCCAACCCGCAGGCGGTTTTGCAGCAGTTGTACAAGCTCACCCCCTTGCAGAGCACCTTTGGGGTGATCCTGTTGGCCTTGGTGGAGGGAAAACCCCAGCAGCTCAGCTTGAAGCAGATTTTGCAGCACTTTTTGCAATTTCGCGAGGCCACTCTCAAGCGGATGTTTCGCGCCGAACTGCAGCAGGTACAGCGCAAAGCCGAAGAGGTGGCGGGGATGGTGCTGGCCCTGGCCGATCTGGAAGGGGTAATCGACCTGCTGCGGCAAGCGCCCGATAGCGCCACGGCCAAAGCCCAGCTGCAAACCCGCTTGGGCTGCACCTCCCAGCAGGCGGAGACGATCTTGGCCATGCCCCTGCGCCGCCTGACAACCTTGGAGCGGGAGCGCCTCTATCAAGAGCAAGCCGAGCTGCAGGCCCGCATCGCCGAGCTGCAGGGACTGCTGCAAGATCGCCGCAAGCTCTTGAATTACCTGAAAAAAGAGCTGCGACACTTGAAAAAAACCTTTGCGGATCCCCGGCGCACCCAGATTCTCTCGGCCTCGGAACTGGAAGCGGAGGCGGCCCAGATCCCCGGCGGCGAAGCCGGCGAAGACAGCCGCTTTCTGCTGCAACTCACCCGCAAAGGCTACGTGCGCCGCCTGCCTCTGCCTGGGCCTCGCTCCCGCAGCAACCCGGCGCAGCGGGAATTGGGAGAAGATACCCTGGTCAGCCTGGAATGCGTGACCCCAGAGCAGGCAATCTTGGTGCTCACCGCCAGCGGCAGGGCTTTCACCGTGCCCATCGAAGGGATCCCCCTCAGCACCGGCTCCTCGCGGGGGGTGCCTCTGGTCACCCTTCTCCCCAACCCCGAGCCGATTGTTGCCGCCTTCCCGTTGGATCCCGTTCGCGTCAGCGGTGCGGAGCACTCTCCCGGCGAGGCCAGCTTGGTGGTGCTCAGCCGGCAGGGGCGGATCAAGCGGGTGGCCTTGGCGGAGCTGGTGGGCCTCAGCCAACGGGGAGCCGCCGTCTTGAAGCTCAAAGAAGGAGACGAGCTGGGCTGGGCGGCCCTTTGGCATCCCGGCCACCAAGGCTACAGCGTTGTCCTGGCCACCTCCGGCGGGCGGGTGCTGCGGCTGGACGCCGAACAGATCCCCTTGATGGGTCGGGCAGCTATGGGATCCCCAGCTCTACGTTTGGGGCGCACAGAACAGATCGTCGGTATGGCGCTGCTGCCCCCGCAAGGGATCTTAGTTTTGGCCAGCCGGTCGGGGTATTTGAAGCGGCTACCCCTGGGCGAGATCCCCATCCTGGAGCAGGGTAAAGTGGGCGTGTCGGCCTTTCACTTCTCCAACAAAGGGGATGGCTTGGTGGGCTTGGTGGGTTTTCCCCCCGATCTGGCGGCGCACCCCCATCTGCAAGTGGATGTGATCGCGGAGTCCGAGCGGGTACACTCCTTCTCTCCTGAGGAAATTCCCCTGCAAGGCCGGTCCGGCGGCGGATCCCTGTTGGTCAAGGGGGAGCAGGTTAGGGAGTTGCGCCTGTTTTGGCCGCAGTGGCTGCCGGAGGGCGGGATTGGATAGCTCTGGAGCTTTTGGGGGAAAGCAGAAGTCTGGATCGCTAGGACAGAGAGCCATCCCCAGGCGAGGCAGAATCAGGCGGCTGGGAGCCGGGATCCGGCGCTTCGGGATGGCGGACAGGCTTAGGGAGAGTGCCACCTGACTTAAGAACCAGGCAGCGCACAGTTTGGTGCAGTTCCTCCAGCAAAATGCCGATGGCGGAGCGGAAGTCCCGGTGGTCATCCCGCATTTGCTCCAAAATGGCGCGGATGACTTCCTTACAGTCCTTCAGGATGTGCTGCTGCTGGGCGATGATCTGCACCAGCTCGCTCTGTTCCTTGAGCAACTCTCGCAAACAGGTACGCAGCTCGTCCACCTGGTTTTGCCAAAGGGCTTGCCCCTCTCGCAACTCCATGACGCTGGTGCGCAAATCGGCGGTGGCATCGCGCAGGGCTTCGCTGTGGCGCCGCTCGGCCTCCAGTTGGCGTTGCTGCTCCTGCTGCTGTTGGCGCAGCTCGGAATTGGCCCTTAGGTTGGCTTCCGCCACTCTGAGCAATCGATCCAAGCAGGCCTCGGCGAGAGCCCAGCGCTCCTCCGGCAAGGAAGATCGGCCTCGGCTAGCCCGCCTGCGGAAATATCTTACGGTCACTGCACCTCGTACCTGTGGCAAGGACATTAGACTAGGCGTACACTCGAGCGAGGGAGTTTGTCCCAGCAAGTTGTCCATCGATCATACCGCTTTTCCCAACCCCCCCTGCAATTTGGGCGCGAAAAACCGTCTGAGCAGCTTCTGGGCCGCAGGGATCCATCCATCTGGCAGAGCACCCCTTGAGTTAGAAACAGCGGCCCAGCACCGCAGCCCAAGGAGCGAGGCTGCCTCTTTCCAGGGATCCCCGAAGTCCCTCTAGGATGAAGAAAGTTTGCAGAGAGGAAAGCCATGCTTTCACTAGCCAATCAGGTGGTGCTGATTACCGGCGCTTCTGCCGGCATTGGCAAGGCCGTCGCCCTGGAAGCGGCCAAACGCGGGGCCCGCTTGGTGCTGGCGGCCCGCCGGGAGGAGCTGCTACAAAACGTCAAGGACTTGGTGGAGAAGCAGGGGACAGAAGCGCTGGTGGTGCCCACCGACATGGCCGATACAGCCCAGGTGGAGGCGCTGGCCCAAAAGGCCCTGGATCGCTTTGGCCGGGTGGACATCCTGGTGAACAACGCCGGCTACGGCCAAATGGGACCGGTGGAAGAGGTGGATGTGGCGGCGATGCGGCGGCAGTTCGAGGTGAATGTGTTTGGTCTGCACGCCCTCACCCGCGCCCTCTTGCCCCAAATGCGGGAGCGGGGCAGCGGCCGCATCCTCAACCTCAGCTCCGTGGCCGGCCAGATGTCGATGCCTTTCAGTGGGGTTTACAGCGCCACCAAGTTCGCCGTGGAGGCCCTCAGCGACGCCCTGCGGGTGGAAGTGGCCCCTTTTGGCATCAAGGTTATCGTGATCGAGCCAGGGCCGGTGGCCACCGAGTTTGGCCGCGTGGCCGAAGAGACCTTTGCTGCTGTTGTCAATCCCAACGGCCCCTACAAAGCGATCTTGGACAAGGCTGCCGAGCTGGCCAGCTCGTTCCACAAAATGGCCTGGCCGGTGGAGAAGGTGGTGGAGCCGATCCTGAGAGCCATGACGGATCCCCACCCTTCCGACCGCTACACCGCTTTTACGGGCGGCAAGCTGGCGCTGGGGCTGATGCGGTTGCTGCCCGCCCCTCTGGCCGACCAAATGTGGCGGCGCGTCTACGGCCTGGATGCCCTGGGATCCCCCAAATCGGCCTAGTCGCCGATTGCAGGGATCCCTTCCCAGCGCAATTCCGGGCATTTCGTGCGGCAGGGTTGTATCTTGGGGGAGCGACAGGTTAAGTTTGTTGAAGGACTTTTAATAACCAGGTGTTCCCCTTCCCCATGAACAAACCTCTATCTCCCCAGCGCTGGCTAATTGCCCTCATGCTGGGCTTTTGTCTCTGGCAGGGATCCGGCCTAGCTCCTGCCCACGCCGCTCTGGCCTCTGCCCTCACCTATGACCGCTTCTTGCGCTATGTCGAGGAGGGTCGCGTTACCGATGTGCGCCTCCTCGATAACAACCTGGTAGCCGAAGTGACGGCTGTTGACCCACAAACGCAGCATTCCACCCGCTACCGGGTCAACCTGCTGCCCAACACCGTGCCGCAACTGGTGGATCGCCTGACCGAGCAGGGGATCGAGGTGGCTGTAGTGCCCACCCGCGATGGCAGCGCCTTCTGGGCGATCTTGGGCAACCTGGTCATCCCGGTGCTGCTGCTGGGGGGGTTGTTCTTGTTCCTGCGCCGCGCTGGCGGAGGAGCAGGCGGTCCTGGACAGGCGATGAACTTCGGCAAGTCGCGGGCCCGCTTCCAGATGGAAGCCAAAACCGGCGTCAAGTTTGACGATGTAGCCGGGATCGAGGAGGCCAAAGAAGAGCTGCAAGAGGTGGTTACCTTCCTGAAGAAGCCGGAGCGCTTCACTGCCGTAGGGGCCAAGATCCCCAAAGGCGTGCTGTTGGTGGGGCCGCCGGGGACGGGTAAGACCCTCTTGGCCAAAGCCATTGCTGGCGAGGCGGGAGTGCCTTTTTTCAGCCTCTCTGGCTCCGAGTTCGTGGAGATGTTCGTCGGCGTGGGGGCCTCGCGGGTGCGGGATCTCTTTAAGAAGGCCAAGGAGAATGCTCCCTGCATCGTCTTCATCGACGAGATCGACGCGGTGGGCCGGCAGCGGGGAGCGGGCATTGGCGGCGGCAACGACGAGCGCGAGCAAACCCTGAACCAGTTGCTTACGGAAATGGATGGGTTTGAGGGCAACTCAGGGGTAATTGTTATTGCCGCAACCAACCGCCCGGATGTGCTGGATGCGGCGCTCCTACGGCCTGGACGCTTCGACCGCCAGATCACCGTGGATCGGCCCAGCTTCAAGGGGCGCTACGAGATCTTGCGCGTGCATGCCCGCAACAAGAAGCTGGCAGAAGAGGTCAGCCTGGAGGCCATTGCCCGCCGCACCCCTGGCTTTGCCGGCGCCGATCTGGCCAACCTGCTCAACGAGGCGGCCATCCTGGCGGCCCGCCGTCAGCACAAAGCCATCACCAACCAGGACATCGACGACGCCATCGACCGCATCACCATTGGCCTGACCAAGCCGCCGCTATTAGACGGCAAAAGCAAGCGCCTCATCGCCTACCACGAGTGCGGCCATGCTCTGTTGATGACCCTCTTGCCCCATGCGGATCCCTTGAACAAGGTAACGATCATCCCCCGTTCCGGAGGTGCCGGCGGCTTTGCCCAGCAACTGCCCAACGAGGAGCAGATCGACTCCGGCATGTACAGCCGCGCCTGGCTGTTGGATCGGGTGGTGGTCGGTTTTGGCGGTCGGGCGGCGGAGGAGATCGTCTTTGGCTACTCGGAAGTGACGACGGGGGCCAGCAACGACCTGCAGCAAAACACCAACCTGGTGCGGCAAATGGTGACCCGCTTTGGCATGTCCGAGCTGGGGCCCCTGATGTGGGATCCGCCCAACAACGAAATCTTTTTGGGCGGCGGCTGGATGAACCGCGTCGAGTACTCCGAAGATGTGGCGGCTAAGATCGATCGGCAGGTGCGGCAAATCCTGGAAAGCTGCTACCAGAAAGCCAAGCAGATCCTGCTCGAGCACCGCGCCCTGCTGGATCGTCTGGCCGACACCTTGGTGGAACGGGAAACCCTAGATGGGGACGAGTTTCGGGCCATTGTGGCAGAATACGTGCCCATCCCCGAGAAGATCGGCTTGCCCAGCCCGAAGACGGCTTGAGGGATCCCCTCTCGCTGCGGGATTGATTAACCTGGGAGGGTGGTTGTTGGGGCCGGCGCCCGGCAACTGCCCTTTTGTTTTGCGGCTGTCGTCAGGTTGTGTCATGCTCTCTTCTCTCTCTGCCTTGCCGGTTCACCTCTACTGCTGCCTGAGCTGTGGTCAGGAAGGGCTGAACCTGCCACCGGGACGTGAGCCGGGAGCCGCGGCGGATCGGGTTTACTGTCCCCGTTGCGGCCAGATCTACCCCATCACCGCCTTTGGAGCGGTGGATTTTTTGGCCGCCGCGCGGGACTTGCCGCTCACTCCCGCTCAGGCCATTGCCCATCTGCCCGGGTTTGCCTGGGGCTACGATCGCCTCTGGCGGCCTTGGGCGCTGTCGCTGTTGTCGGGGGAGCGTTTCGGCAGCGAGCGGGAAGGCCAATTGCTGGCGGAACTGGTGGGGGAGGCAGATCCCGTCTTGGATTTGGGCACGGCAGGGGGGTACTGGAGCCGCCTCCTCTTGGCCAGGGATCCGCAGCGGACGGTGATCGGCCTAGACAACGCGACGGGAGTGCTGGCGGAGGCAGCCCAGCAGGCCCAGCCCCACTGGCAGCGCTACAGCCTGGTGCGAGCCCGGGCGGAGCAGCTTCCCCTGGCCTCTGGAGCCTTTGGGGCGGTGATCAGCGGCGCCACCCTGAACGAGGTGCCGTTGGATCCCTGTCTGCGGGAAGTGGCCCGTGTTTTGAAACCGGGAGGGGTGTTTGTCTCGATGCACAGCCAGCAGGTGCAGGGATGGGGGCAGAGGGTGCAGCAGTTGCTGGAGGCGACCGGCCTTCGCTTTTTCTCCGCAGACCAGTTGCGCTGGCACTTTGCCCAGGTGGGGTTGCGCTTGGAGCGCTATCTCAGCTTCGGCTGGGTGGCTTTTGTGCAGGCAGTGCGCCTCTAGGGGATCCACTCCAGGCCAACGCCAAAGCTGGATTCCCGCGCCAAGGTGGAGTGGCGCAGGCTGTAGCGGGCAGCAAGACGAAGGGAAGGGCTAATGGCGTAGGCGGCGGTGATCTCCGCTAGGGTGGCCTGTCCTTCTTCCGGCTCCTGCGGGGCCACCCAAGTGTAGCTGCCAGTCAAGTCGGCGGCTCCGGGAGCCAGGGCCAAAACAACAAAGGCCCCATAGCTCACCCCGCTGAGGCGGCGGTTTTTTTCTTCCAAGGCTCGATAGCCCAGTTGGGGGGCCAGGTTCAAGCGGGAGCCCATAGGGGCGAGAAAGTAGCGCACCTCTGACCCGTACTGGCGGATTTCTGGGTTCTCAGAAGATTGGCGATAGTCGCCGCTGAGGGTGAGGCGATCTCCCAGGCGCAAGTCCTGCAGGCTGATTCGCCACTCAGAAGCCGACTCGAAACCCGCCTGCAAACGGGTGGGCAAGACGGGAGTATTGCGGATTTCTTCCAGGAGATTGGGCGGACTTTGCAGCCAGCGGCGCAACACGGGGCTATCCTCCACAATTTGGCTATCCAGCCCCAGATCTAAAACGCCTGAGAGCGCGGTTGGCCGCGGATCTGCTTCCTTGCGGCCCGCTTGGGTCGAATGGGCCCAGGCCGGCCATGCTGGCATCAGCCCAGCCCCAAGGAGCAGCATACCCAAGCAAAGTCCTTTGCCAGATTGCCCTACCACCTGCAACCCCCGCCCCTCCCGTCCTTAACTGTAGCTGCTTCCAATAGGAGCTTTCACGCCAGCTCGCGGGCGCCGCGGCTCTCAGCAGCGTAGGATGACACCCCAAGGACGGTTCAACAATGGCAAGGCAAAGACTAGCGGTTTCGGCTGTTGGCCATGACTCGCAGCCGCTGGGCCAGGTTTTGCAGTTGCCGCTCAAATTGCAGATTTTCCCGCTGCAACTGGCTAACTTTTTCACAGCTATAGAGAACGGTGGTGTGATCTTTCCCGCCAAAGTAATCGCCAATTTTGGGCAAGCTAAGATTGGTATGGTGACGCATCAAAAACATGGCAATTTGCCGCGCCTGGCTGATGTCCCGCTTGCGAGAGGATCCCAATAAGCTTTCTCGGTCGACGCCGAATTCTTCACAGACCACGTCAATAATCATGTCGGGCGTGATCTCCTTGGGCTCGCTGGGGGGGTTGAGAATGGGCTGAATCGTCTCCACACTCATCGGCAGGCCAGAAATGGAGACGTAGGCAACGGCACGGATGAGGGCGCCCTCCAGCTCGCGAATGTTGCTGGTGTAGGTGGTAGCAATGTATTCGATCACCTCAGGCGGTAGGATCATCCCCTCGTACTCGGCTTTTTTCTTGAGAATGGCCATGCGGGTCTCGATGTCCGGCGGCTGAATTTCCGCAATCAAGCCCATCGAAAACCGAGAACAGAGCCGCTCCTGCAGCCGAGGGATGAGGTGAGGGGAGCGGTCGGCAGCTAGCACGATCTGTTTGCCCGACTCGTGCAACGTATTAAAGGTGTGGAAAAACTCCTCTTGGGTGTACTCTTTGCCTTCGATAAATTGAATGTCGTCCACCAATAAAATATCCACATCTCGATAGTGCTCCCGGAAAGACTGCATGCTGTCTCGCCGGATGGCATCGATTAAATCGTTGGTAAAGCGCTCGGTGGACACGTAAAAGACCTTGGCCCGCGGATTCGCCTCCAGTTGGTAGTGGCCGATGGCCTGCATCAGGTGGGTTTTGCCCAGCCCTACCCCGCCGCAGAGAAACAAGGGATTGTAGGCCCGCCCAGGCTTGTCGGCCACGGCCAGAGCCGCTGCATGGGCCATGCGGTTGTTGGGGCCGACCACAAACCGCGAGAAGGAATACTTGGGGTTGAGATCCGGGGCTCGCATGGGCAGGCTGCCGCTCACCTCCAGCCCCAAGGGGGCGGAAGCAGGAAAACTGCCGGCCTTGCGGGAGGTTGAGGCCACAGCCGTTGAAGGAGCTTCTTCCTCGACCAAAGCCTGGGGAGCGACGGAAAACTCCACTTGCAAAGGGATTCCGGCCACCCGCTGCACCACCTCGGTGATGGTGGAGGCGTAGTGCTTTTGCAGCCAGCCCCGCGCCCATTCGCTAGGAGTGGAGATGGTGAGGCGGTTGTCCACCAAGGATTCAGCTCGCGCCGTCTTGATCCAAGCCTCAAAAGTTGGACGGCTGAGCTGCACCTGTAGATGCCCCAAAGCTTCGTCCCAGAGTCGATCTAGGGAGATGTCCACACCACACACCCAAAGCGACACAGCCAAAGCCCAGCAAAGACAGGGGCGCCAACCCGGTGCCTCTGCTCTCTCGACTGGGATTGTAGGATCCCCAATTTAGCTGCTCGGCGTGAGGCGGCCAATCTAGCGATTTTCCGTCGAGTCTGCTACGATAAAGCTTTGCTAATTGTCTGCCGGTGAACTGGGCTTCTCCCTCGCCAGTCGCAGCAGGCCTTGTTGACAGGATGAGTTGGTCTCCACCATGACTCAGCGTACCCTTCGTGGCACCAATCGCAGACGCATTCGCGTCTCTGGGTTTCGGGCCAGGATGCGCACGGCAAGCGGGCGGCAGGTCTTGCGGCGGCGGCGGGCCAAGGGGCGTTATCGCCTGGCGGTTTCTTAAGGGTTAGCAGAGCCGATCCCATCTCAAACTCTTGGGGTGTCGGCGTCCAAGACGGGTTGACTCCTGCCTGGGATTCCCTTTCAGTGCCCAATGCTGCCTGCTCCTTATCGCTTGCGAGATCGGCGAGCTTTCCAGGCGCTTTACCAGGCGGGGCAGCGCCGTTCCGGTGCAGGCTTGATCCTTTTGTTTCAGCCGATGCCGGCGGGGTGCGAAGGGATCCCCAGCCAGGTGGGGCTGGTGATCGGGAAAAAGGTGAGCAAATCTGCTGTCAAGCGGAATCGGCTGCGACGCCGGTTGCGAGAAATCTTGCGGCCCCTGTGCCCAAACCTGAAACCCGGATACCGGCTACTGCTCATCTCCAAGCCCAACCTGCTCACCTATAAGTGGCCAGAGCTACAGGCAGAGGTGCATCGTCTTTTGCAAAAGGCCGATCTGCTCGTCAGCCCGAGCCCAGATCCTGAGCCTTCTTAGAAGCTGGGCAGGCTGCGCTACACGTGCTAGCCTGGTGCCATCATCTGCTGCTGGCTGCGCTAGATATGGGGCGGGATGTACATCAAGCGGATCGAGCTGACCCGATTTAAGTCCTTTGGCAGCACGACCTCGCTGCCCCTGTTGCCGGGTTTTACGGTCATCTCCGGCCCCAACGGCTCCGGCAAGTCCAACATCCTGGATGGGATCCTGTTCGCGCTGGGGCTATCGTCCTCGCGGGGGATGCGGGCAGAGAGGCTTTCGGATCTGGTGCATTCTGGCAGCCTCAGCAGCAACCGGCGGGTAGAGACCCACGTCGCCGTCACCTTCGATCTGGGGCCGGGAGAAGACGGCCAGCCGAGAGAATGGAAAGTCAGCCGTCGGCTGCGGGTCAGCCCCGGCAAGGGAGAGGATCCCGATTCCCTGCCCTACACCAGCACCTTCTACATCAACGATGTGCCCTGCACCTTGAGCGAGCTGCACGAGCAACTGGAGGCGATGCACATCTACCCCAACGGCTACAACGTGGTCCTGCAGGGGGATGTTACCAGCATCATCTCCATGAACTCCAAGGAGCGGCGGCAGATCCTCGACGAATTGGCGGGGGTGGCCACCTTCGACCGCAAGATCGCCCAGGCCAACGCCAAGCTGGAGGTGGTGCGCGAACAAATTGAGCGCTTCCGGCTCATCGAGCAGGAATGGCAAGCCCAAGGAGAGCGGCTGCTCAGGGAAAGCGAAAAGGCGCAGCAGTACCAGCAGTTGCGGCTGCAGTGGCAAACGCTGGAGCGACAGCAACGGGTGTTGCTTTGGCGGCATTTGCAAGCCCAAGTGGAAGCAACCCAGGCAGCCATTCGGCAGCTTCTGGAGGCTCAGGAGCAAGCCACTGCTCAGGTGCAGACCTTGAGCGAGCAGTTACAGCAGGCGGAAGCCGCCCTGAGCGAGCTGCAAAGCCGCATCCACGCCCTCGGAGAGGAAGAATACCTGCACCTGCAAGCCCAGATCGCTGCCGCCGAAGTGCAACGGCAACAGCTCAGCCAACAGATCGCCGCCTGGCAGCAGGAAATCGAGCAAACGCAGCGCCTGCAGCAGGAGCGCCAAACCCAACAGCAGCACCTGCAGGCAGAGCTGGAACGCCTGCAAAGCCAACAGGAGCAACTGGCCCAGGCCCAGGGATCCCTGCAAGCCCAGGTGCAGAAAGCCCAAATCAGCCTAGAACAAAGCCGCGAACAACTGCGGGCCCTGGCCCAATCTGCCGAGGCCTGGGTCAAGCAGCAGCGCTACCTCACCCGCCACCTGGAAGAGATCCGCGCCGAACAAGAGCCTTTGCAACAGGAGCAAATTCGCCTGCAAGAGCGCCAACGGCAACTGGCGCGACAAGTCCAAGACACCCAAACTGAGATCGCCCAGATTGAAGAATGGCTGGGATCCCACCTGGCCCTCACCGCCGAGCTGGAACAGGCCTGCCGACAGTCGGAAGCCCAGGTGCAGGCCCTGGCGCAAGAGCTGGCGCAACTGCAAGCCAACCTGGAGCTGGATCGCGCCACCCACGAGCGGCTGGCCGCCGAGTTCCACGCCAAGCAGCGGCAACTGGACAAGTGGGAGACCCGCCGCCAACTGCTGCAAGAATCCCAGGGATCCCGCGCCACCCAGGCCATCCTGAGCGCCCGCCTGCCGGGGGTTTTGGGATTGGTGGCCCAGTTGGGGCAGGTGGATCCCCAGTATCAACTGGCGCTGGAGATTGCGGCAGGCAACCGACTGCACTTTGTGGTGGTGGAAGATGAAAGCGTCGCCGTCAGCGCGATCAACCTCTTAAAGCGGGAAAAACTGGGGCGCGCCACCTTTTTGCCCCTCAACAAATTGCAGCCCGCCCGCCCGCCCGCCCCCCTCAACTTAAACGGTCTGATCGACTACGCCATCCGCCTGGTGCACTTTGAAGAGCGCTACCGAGATGTTTTTGGCTTTGTGTTCGGCTCCACCCTGGTTTTCCAGAGCCTGGAGCTGGCCCGGCCCTACATCGGCCAGCACCGCATGGTCACCCTGGAAGGGGAGCTGCTGGAAACCTCGGGAGCCATCACTGGCGGCACCGGCCCCCAACGAGCTGGGATCCATTTTTCTGCGGGCGAACACTCGGAAGGGGAAGCCCTGCGCGCCCGCCTGGCCAATCTGGAAGCGCTGCTGGCCGCCCTCGCCCCTCGCCTCCAAGCCGCCCAAGCCCGCGAAAAACAACTGGCCCAGGCCCTGCTCCTGGCCCGCCAGGACGCCCTGCAAGCCCAGCAATACCTGGAGCGGCACCAGGCCGACTGCCAAAACCAGCAGGCCCGCCTGCAACACCTGCAGGGATCCCTGGCGCAATGGCAAAGCGAAAGCCAGCAGATCCAAGAGCGGCTGCACCAGATTCAACTCCGCTGGGATCCCTTGCAACAGCGCCTGGCCGATCTCGCCCGCAAGCTCAGCCAACTGGAGGGATCCCCGGTCAACCAGCACTGGCAGCAACTGCAGCAGGCGGTACAGCAGCAGGAGAGCCACCTGGCGGAGCTGCAACACCACCTGGCCCACCTGGAGCGACAGCAGCAGGAGAACCTCAGCCAGCAACACCTGAAGCAGGCCCAGATCCAGCACCACCAGGAGCGCCTGCAAGAGGGCGAACGGCGTCAGGCCCAACTTCAAGAGCAAATCGCCCAGGCCCAGGCCACTCTCGCCCACATCCAGCAGCACATTGCCGAGCAACGGCAACAGATGGGCCAGATCGAAGCCCGCCTCGCCCACCTGCGCCAAGAGCGGGAGCGGCAAGAATTTCAACTGCGCGCCCAACAGCAGCAGCTCCAACGCCTGGAATGGGAACGCTACCACGCCCTCACCCAACAGCAGGAAAAAGAGGCCATCCTTGCCCAACTGCAAGCCCAACTGCAAGCCGCGGCCCAAGAGCTGCCGGATCCCCTTCCCCCCCTGCCCCCCCACCTGACCCTGGACGAGCTGCAACGGCAAAAACGCAAAATCGAAGAGCAATTGCGATCCCTGGAGCCGGTGAACATGTTGGCCATCGCCGAATACGAACAGATCCAGGCCCGCCTAGGGGATCTCAGCGCCAAACTGGAAACCCTGCACCAAGAGCGCACCGAATTGTTGCTGCGCATCGAGAACTTTTCCACCCTGCGCCGCCAAGCGTTTTTGGATGCCTTCCATGCCATCAACGGCCATTTCCAGACCATCTTTGCCCAGCTTTCCGAGGGAGAGGGCTATTTAGAATTGGAGAACCCAGAGGATCCGTTGGCCGGGGGTTTGACCCTGGTGGCCCGCCCCAAAGGCAAGCCAGTGCGTCGTCTCAGCGCCATGTCGGGCGGAGAAAAATCCTTGACGGCCCTCAGCTTTATTTTTGCGTTGCAGCGCTATCGCCCCTCTAGCTTTTATGCCTTTGACGAGGTGGACATGTTTTTGGATGGGGCCAATGTAGAAAAATTGGCCGACATGATCTGGCAGCAATCCCGCCAGGCGCAATTCTTGGTGGTCAGCCTGCGCCGTCCCATGCTTGAAAAAGCGGAGCGCACCATTGGAGTGACCCAAGCTCGCGGCGCCTACACTCAAGTGATCGGCCTAGTCAACCCCACCGCTCACGTCGGCTAAAGCACCCAGCAGGCGGCAATCGCGGCGGGATCCCATCTCGCTTGCTATCTAGAGAAGAGCGTAGATTCCAAAAACTCCGCAGGGCAAACCATTTCAGCAGATGTTGATGAAAATGCAAGCTCTTCTATCCCAAAGCTGCCGATCGATATTGAGCTTGAGGAAAATCCCATCAGCATTGTCGATAGCAACAACGCTGCTGCTTTTGGTCGGCAATGCCTCTGCGCAATCCCTGGACAAGGGTGGATCCAAGGCAGAAGCTCCTACAGCTTCCCTTCAAGTTTTGTCGGCTTTGCCAGCTGCCACAGCGAGAACTTGGGTCGCGCAAACCTTGCCAAACCCCGGCAGCTCTGGTGATCGCACTGCCATAAGGCAAGCTGTGCTCACCGACCCATTGATCAACGAGTATCTCCGACAAGCAGCAGCTCGATCTCCCGGTGTGCCGGTTCATCCTCTGGAAACCGGAGCAATCGCCATTGCCGAAAACTATGCTCTGGTTGAAGTCTCTGCCGGAGTTGGCGACCTTCCGGTAATTGATGGCTGCTATTTGCTTAAAAAACACAGTGGTCAGTGGGTAGTGGTGGCTCAGGCGGGCTGGGAGCCAGGGCTAAGCATTAATCCAAGTTGGCTCTCGACAGTGCTAGATGTGCCCAAAGATGTTGTCAGTCGGCTAATTGATACACTTCGCAGTGCCGGCAAGGAGGTTGAGATCGACGACACCTTGTACACAGATGTCCCCCTGCCCTGCATTACTCAGATAGAGGATCCCAATCCGCCGACTAATGTACGATCGACACCCGCTGTAGCCGCAGGCAATGTTATCGGTCAACTGCCCAATGGAACCGAAGTGCGGGTCATGGAAGTACTCAACGGCTGGCTCAAGATTCGGCAGCCATTGGTGGGCTGGGTATCGATGGGTCTGACACGGGTATCCTGTGGCAACTCCCTGGCAGAAGTGGAAAAGAATCTAGAAGCTCTGCATTCTCTGAAGGGGGAATTGGCCAGAGAGGCCGCCGATACCCTGGTGCGATACCTCTATCGGGGTGCAGAGGGATCCTTTGCCGCAGCGGCGCTGGCCCATTTCAACGAGCTTGCCATCAACCGGTTTTATGCTCTGAAAATGGTGCTTGACAGGCACACTGAAGAGGTGCGTCGTCACGTATTGCAGCAAGCCATCGCAGCAGGGATCCATCCTCAAGCCCGGACACACTTCGAGCAGGAAATTGCCCAGAGCAAGACTCTCTCCCCTACTCTCAAGACCTGGAAAACGTTGAATCAGAGCCAAACCAGACTGAGACTTTATAAACTAGAGCCCTAGAGCCAGGGCTCCCAATTGCTTCCTATTGCCCTTCAGCAGGGGGTTATTCTGGAATCCAGTTTTGCATGGGAGTGTCCAGTTCCTGCCATGACGGTCTTAACACTCAATCTCAGCCCTTTGATGACTCTGACGCGGGAGGATTTTATCCGGCTGTGTGCGGCCAATCCTGAGCTAAAGCTGGAGCGCACCGCCCAGGGAGAGCTGGTGATTATGTCTCCAACCGGAGGTGAAATTGGCAACCTCAACTTTGAAATTGCGGGGGCAGTCTATGTCTGGAACCGCCAATCAGGTCGAGGCAAAGCCTTTGATTCTTCCACGGGGTTTTCTCTGCCTTCAGGCAGCGACCGCTCTCCTGACCTGGCCTGGATCCCGCTGGAAAAGTGGGAGGCTCTGGATCCCCAGGCGCGCCGGGGATTCTTGCCCTTGTGCCCCGACTTTGTGGTGGAGATTTTCCCGCCCACTGATTCTTGGGTTCAAGCCCAGGCCAAGATGCAGGAGTACTTGGACAACGGCTGCCGCTTGGGGTGGCTTTTGGATGCCAAGGCCAAGCGGGTGATGATCTACCGAGCAGGACAGGCGCCGGAACTGTTGGAAGACCCAGAAACCTTGTCGGGAGAAGACGTGCTGCCCGGCTTCACCCTGCCTATCCGCACAATCTGGTCTGCCGAGAGCTAGGGCACACCCGCGCTGCTTCGGGATCCGAACCGGGAAACGCCCAGACAGAGGCAAGAGGGCAAGACAACCAGTAGTGTCTCATGATTTAAAAAACAAGTATTTGGCCCTGCCGACAGTGGTAGAGGAGATTGCCCAGAGTTTATCCTATTCACAGCATCTGCAAACAAGGGCAGGCCACCATGAAGGGATTTGCGCGGGCAGTTCAGGTGTGGGGCACAGTCGGGGCGCTCAGCGGAGTCCTTTCTGGCAGAGTGATGGGGCAAGCGGCCTTGCCCCCTGTGCCGGTCATGCCCTCAGTTGAGGATCCGATTGCGAATCCGATTTCTCCCTTCCAGGGTGCGTCGCCCGATCTGGGCATCCCGGCAGCTCCTCCTTTGCCAGCAATGGGCCAGGATTTGCGCTATCTGGTGGAGTTGTTCATCAACGAGTCTTGGCAGGCGGGCAAGCAAGCCGCTGCGGTTAACTACAACGACCTCTACACCCGCCTGTTGGCCCGCACCTACAGCGATCCCCGTCCGCCCATCGAAGTCGAGTACGAGCTGATTCGAGAGGTTCTGCGCGAATACGGGGATCCCGCCGATCGCTTCTGGGATCCCCAAAGCTTCAGGGACTTGCTCAACCGCCCTCGTCCACCCCTGCAGGCGCGTCAGATTGGGCCGCGCCAGGTTTACCTGGCAGTGCCGGAGCTCACCCCTGCCACAGCCCAGCAGATCCGCCAAGCCCTCTACACCCAGGATTACAGCCAAGGCATTGTCCTCGACCTGCGCAGCTCGGTGGGCTATGACCCGCAAGTGATAGCGGATGTGGCGCGCCTATTTTTGCCTCGCTCCGTGCAGCCGCTGCTGGTTACCGAAGACCGCTTTGGCCAGCCTACCCCCTGGAACAGCGAAAACCTGCCACTGGCTGCTGGGATCCCATCGGCCGTCCTGGTCGACGGCAACACCCGCCAGGGGGCCACCCTCCTGGCGGCCCAGTTGGGAGCCAGCGGCAGCACCGTTATAGTAGGGCAACCCACTCAAGGCAGCGAACGCCAGACCCGCTTCTTTGCCCTTCCTTCTGGCGCGGCGGTGGAACTGGCCGTGGCCACCTGGAAGACAGGCGATGGACGCTCCCTAGCCCAGGGTTTGGTGCCCCTGCAAAAGGTGGAGGGGGATGAGAACGCCTGGCTAAAGGCCGCCCTAGAAGCGCTGGCCCTGCCCCGCCGCCCCAGCCCTCCCCCCCGCCCCACCGTCCTGGTGCAAGAGGGCCGTGTTGGTCGCTTTGTCCTGGGCATGGATACCCGCAACGTCGATACCCACCTCTTGGGCAACGTGGATTTGATCCCGGCCGAATCGCGGGCAAATGTATTTCAGCCCAACAGCGACCTGAAGATCTTCTACTTGCAGGACTACATCCTCTTTGCCTACCGCCGTCCGGGCGTTCTCAATAGCTTTTTTGCCGACCGCATCTACACCACCCAACCCGAAGCCATGACTGGCGAAGGGATCCGTATCGGCTCCACCTACTCGGAAGTGATCGCCATTTACGGCGGGCCTGGCGAGAACGGCTACAACGAGGTGGTGCCCTACCCCAAGGGGAGCCGAGAATATCTGCGCGACGATCGCTACTATGTCAACTACGACGCCCTTGGCCTGTCCTTTGCCTTTGCGGCGGGATCCAACCAGGTCACCGCCATTGGCCTGTTCAAGCCGGGGAGCTAAAGGGAGCGGGCTGCTGCCCTAGCGAGGGGTCGAAATTAATCGATTGTTAACGTTTTTGTCCGAAGCCCTCAACACTGCCTGGAGCAATGCGGTAAATTAGTGCAGCGACCCCGCAAAGGGGATTTTTTGTGCCGTTCAGAGACTGTAGGAGAAGCCCTTGGCAAACGTTGTGGTTGTCGGTGCCCAGTGGGGCGACGAAGGAAAAGGTAAGATCACCGACCTCCTCAGTGAAAAGGCGCATGTGGTCGTCCGCTACCAAGGCGGGGTTAACGCAGGACATACCGTGGTGGTGGGGGGCCAAATCTTTAAGCTGCACCTGATCCCCTCCGGCATCCTCTACCCCGACAAGCGCTGCATCATCGCCAGCGGCACGGTGATCGACCCTGAGGTGTTGCTGGCCGAGATCGACCAACTGCACCAACTGGGGATCTCCACCCACAACCTCTACATCGCCGAGACAGCCCACGTAACCTTGCCCTACCACCGCGTCATCGACGTGGCCGAGGAAGAGCGACGCGGCATCTACCGGCTGGGCACCACCGGGCGAGGCATTGGCCCTACCTACGCCGACAAGGCCGAGCGCATGGGCATCCGCGTCGTGGACTTGATGTACCCCGACCAACTGCGGGAGCGCCTCAGTTGGGCCATTCCCTACAAGAACGTTTTGCTGGAAAAAATCTACAACCTACCCCCTCTGGATCCCGAGCCGATCATCGAGCAATACCTGGCCTACGCGGAGCGGCTGCGCCCCTACGTCACCGACGCTGCCCTACTCCTCACCCAGGCCATCGAGGAGCGGCAGAACATCCTCTTTGAGGGGGCCCAGGGCACGCTGTTGGATCTCGACTACGGCACCTACCCTTACGTCACTTCCTCCCATCCCATCGCCGGCGGCGCCTGCGTGGGGGCCGGGATCGGCCCCACCAGCATTGACCGGGTGATTGGGGTAGCCAAGGCCTACACCACCCGCGTCGGCGAAGGCCCCTTCCCCACCGAGCTCAAGGACGAGATTGGCGCTTACCTGGGGGCGGCGGGAGCCGAATTTGGCACCACCACCGGGCGGCAGCGGCGCTGCGGCTGGTTCGACGGCGTAATCGGGCGCTACGCCGTGCGGATCAACGGCCTGGATTGCTTGGCCATCACCAAGTTGGATGTGCTGGACGGCCTAGACGAGATCAAGGTGTGCGTGGCCTATGAGTACCAGGGGCGCGAGATCCGTCACTTTCCCAGCGATGCCCGCGTCTTTGCCCAGTGCAAGCCCATTTATGAAACCCTGCCCGGCTGGAAGTGCTCCACCAAAGACTGCCGCTCCCTTGAGGACTTGCCTCCCGAAGCCTACGACTACCTGAAGTTTTTGGCCCAGTTGATGCAGGTGCCGATTGCCATCGTCTCCCTGGGAGCCAGCCGCGACCAAACCATTATCGTGGAGGATCCCATCCACGGCCCCAAGCGCGCCTTGCTCTACCCCAACGGCCGCAAGCAAGTTCACGCCCTCATGCCCGACTGACGCGCCCTAGCTCAGTGGCTACTCTGCTGAGGGACACTGCTTAGCAAACCAGCCTGGGCCGCGCAGAGGGAGCCAAGGGAGAGGGATCTGCCCCCCAACCCTTACGTTGCCGCTACCGCCCCATAAGGATCCGCTAAGCTCAAAAAAGGTAGAGATTGCTGACCCTGTCTTCTGGTCTTGCCATGGCTGCTCCCACCTATTACACCATCACCTTCGGCTGTCAAATGAACCGGGCCGATAGCGAGCGCATGGCCGGGATCCTCGAGTCGCTGGGGTATGTGCCCGCCGAAGACGAGCTGCAGGCAGACTTAGTTCTCTTCAATACCTGCACCATCCGCGATAACGCTGAGCAAAAGGTGTATTCCTACCTGGGCATCCAGGCGCAGCGCAAGCGGAAAAACCCAGCCATCAAGCTCATCGTGGCCGGCTGCGTGGCCCAGCAGGAGGGGGAAAGGTTGCTGCGCCGCGTCCCCGAGTTGGATCTGGTCATGGGCCCCCAGTACGTCAACCGCCTTGGGGATCTGCTGGCCCAGGTGGAGGCGGGCAACCAGGTGGTGGCCACCGAGCCTGTCGAGATCCCGGAAGACATCACCAAGCCCCGCCGGGATAGCCGGGTGACAGCCTGGATCAACGTCATCTACGGCTGCAACGAGCGCTGCACCTACTGCATTGTGCCGTTGGTGCGGGGACGGGAGCAGTCGCGCCAGCCGCAGGCCATCCGCGCCGAGATTGAGGACGTGGCCCGGGCCGGCTACCGCGAGGTCACCTTGCTAGGGCAAAACATCGACGCCTACGGGCGGGATCTGGATCCCAAGACCAACCTGGCCAGCCTGCTGCGCTTTGTCCACTCGGTGGAAGGGATCGAGCGGATTCGCTTTGCCACCAGCCACCCGCGCTACTTTACTGAAGAGCTGATCGCCACCTGTGCCGAGCTGCCCAAGGTGTGCGAGCACTTCCACATCCCCTTCCAGGCGGGCAGCGACGCCGTCCTCAAGCGGATGCGGCGGGGCTACACCCAGGAGCGCTACCGCCAGCTCATCCAGCTCATCCGCCAGTACATGCCCGAGGCCACCATCAGCGCCGATGCCATCGTCGGCTTCCCCGGCGAAACGGAAGCCCAGTTTCAGGAAACCCTGCAACTGGTTCAGGATATCGGCTTTGATTTCCTCAATACTGCCGCCTACTCTCCCCGCCCTGGCACGCCGGCAGCCGAGTGGCCTGACCAGGTGCCGGAAGAGGAAAAAAGCGACCGCCTGCAACGGCTCAACCGCTTGGTCGCGGAGGTGGCTGCCGCCCGCAGCGCCCGGCTGCTGGGCCAGGTGCAGGAGGTGCTGGTGGAAGGCCCCAATCCCAAAAACCCCCGCCAGGCCATGGGGCGCACCCGCGGCAATCGCATCGTCTTCTTCGACGGCGATCCCGAGCAATTGCAGGGATCCCTGGTGCCAGTGCGCATCACTGCCACACGGGCCTTTTCCCTCAGCGGCGAGATCGTCAAGCCAGGGGAAGAGAAACCTCAAGCGGCGGAACTTGGAGCCTGCACGTAAGCCCACGACGAGGATTGAACTCGTGACCTCCCCCTTACCAAGGGGGTGCTCTGCCACTGAGCTACGTGGGCGGCATGGTGGGCCGAGTTGGATTCGAACCAACGTAGGCATAAGCCAGCGGATTTACAGTCCGCCCCCTTTAACCACTCGGGCATCGACCCTTGGACACTGGCTTCCTATATTAGCAGAAAGTGCTGCCCAAGATCGAATCCAGGCGAGAAGAGCTGTCTTGGGGACGGGAGCTAAACAGGGAGGGAGTTCCCGGCAAGACATCATGCCCTACCTTGCGGGGGCTGCTGGCAACAAGGGGCTTGAGGGCATTTGGCCAAACTGGAGAGAAAACTTGATAGGGTGGAGGACAGTCCCTTCACTTGTCCCTATGGTTTCAACCCTCGGCACTTCCACCTCCGTCGAACAAGTTTCTCCCAACCAGTCGCTATTGCCCCTGACCAGCCGCACCAACAGCCAGGGCCACCTGGAAATCGGCGGCTGCGACGTGGTAGAGCTGGTGCGCCAGTTTGGCTCTCCCCTCTACATCCTGGACGAGTGGACGTTGCGACACGCCTGCGGGCTCTACCGCGACACCTGGGCCCGCTGCTACCCTGGGGGATCCCAGGTCTTGTATGCTACGAAAGCCTGGAACTGCTTGGCCATCTGCGCTTTGGCCTTACAAGAAGGGCTGGGGCTGGACGTGGCCTCCGGCGGGGAGCTCTATACCGCTATTCAAGCAGGAGCCAGGGGTGAGGAGCTCTACCTGCACGGCAACGCCAAGTCGGCGGAGGAGCTGGCCATGGCCCTGGAGGTGGGCTGCACCCTGGTGGCCGATAGCCTCTACGAGCTACAGCAACTGGCCGCTCTGGCTACCCCTGCACGACCGGCCCGCTTGTTGGTGCGGGTCAACCCCGGCATTGACGTCCACACCCACGAGTACATCCGCACTGGCCAAACCGACAGCAAATTTGGCATCGGCCAGTGGCAACTGCCGGAGGTATTTGATTTTTTGGCAGCCCATCCCCAATTGCAATGCGTCGGGCTCCACGCCCACATCGGATCCCAGATCTTCGACCTACAAGGCCACCGGGATCTGGCAGGGGTACTGGCCCAGGTCTGGCGCCAAGGGCTGGAGAAGGGGCTGCCCTTGCAGGAGCTGAATGTGGGCGGCGGACTAGGGATCCGCTATGTCGAATCCGACGATCCCCCCTCCATTCCGGAGTGGGTGGAAGCCGTGGCCACTGCAGTGCAGCAGAGCTTCACCGCCGCCGGGATCCCGCTGCCCAAGGTGCTCTGCGAGCCTGGACGGTCTGTGGTTGGGCCAGCGGCTGTAACCGCCTACACTTTGGGGGGCAAGAAGTGGATCCCGCCCAGCGAAGACCTTCCCGAAGGGCGTCTCTACGTCACCATTGACGGCGGCATGTCCGATAACCCCCGCCCTATCACCTACGGAGCCCGCTACACCGCCCTTCTGGCCAACCGCCCTGAGGCCGAGGCCACCCAGCGGGTGACAGTGGCCGGCAAACACTGCGAGTCGGGGGATGTGCTCTTGAAAGATGTGCTTTTGCCCAACCCAGCGCCCGGCGAAGTCCTAGTTGTGTTGACCAGCGGGGCCTACAACTACAGCATGGCCTCCAATTACAACCGCTTCCCTCGGCCCGCGGCAGTGCTGGTCAACCAAGGGAAGGCCCAGTTGATCCTGCGGCGGGAAACTTATGCAGATCTGATCCGTCAGGACATCTTACCGGAGCGGTTGCAGCGGTGAAGGGCAGAGACGGCTGCCTGTAACCGTTGCCGTTGAGGGCGGGGCCCGGCTTTCTCTGCAGCGGCGACCCCGCTGGCTCTGGGGCAGGAAAGACTGGAAGACAGGTAGGAGGTGAGTGGTAGGCTGGTCAGGGGGCCGCAGTCCAACAGGGGTTCCGGAGCCAAAAGGTTCTGGGGCGCAGGATGGCGTAGGCAAAGGGTCCGCAACGAGGGGAGCGTGAACGGGGTTTTTCGGCATGCTGGCGGCCTTATGGGCTTGGCTACAGCAATTTAATGTTCTCAGCCTGTTGGACTGGGCTCTGGCCGTCTTGCTATTGGCTTTGGCCCTCTATTACACCCGCGAGAGCCGGGCCGGGGTGCTGGTGCGGGGGTTTATGGTGCTGCTGGTCCTGTATCTGGCCACCGCCTCGCTGCCGCTGGTGCACCTGATTTTGGATCGCTTGCTCCTGGCCGCGGCTGTGGCGATGGGGGTACTCTTTCAGCCGGAGTTTCGGCGGCTCCTGGAGCAACTGGCGAGGGCCATCTGCGTTGAGTGGCCGAACAGCACAGACGATGACGAGGATGACCCTAAGGAGGATTTGGTGGAGGAGGTGGTGCAGGCGGTGCGAGAACTCTCCCAAAATCGGACAGGGGCGCTGATTGTCATCGAGCCAGATCAGCCCATTGACTCGCGGGTGTTCACCGATAAAGGGGTTCCTCTCCAGGCGCGGGTGTCCCGGGAGCTCTTACAGACGATCTTCCAGACCTCGACGCTCCTGCACGATGGGGCTGTAATTATCCATCGGGATCGGATTCGCGCGGCAGGGGTGATCCTGCCGGTTTCGGAGCGAACTGCCTCTCGCCAACTGGGCACGAGGCACCGGGCGGCGATGGGGATCACAGAACAGGCCAATTGCTTGTGTATTGTGGTCTCAGAGGAGACGGGATCCATCTCACTGGCAGAAGGCGGACGCCTCGAGCGACCTCTGACCAGTGCCAAGCTCCACGAACTGCTGGTGCAGCGGTTGCGCCATCCGCGCGAAGCCAAAAAACGGGATGCTCCTCTGCAGGGATTGTGGGCCCACCCGTGGATTCACAATGGGCTGTTGCGCTGGTGGGGATCCCTGCCAGATCTAGCCAAACTCCTTCGCAAACCTGAGAAAACCCTTCCTAAAGACTGATCCGCATGACCCTTTCTCCTGTCCATCTTCTGCAGTTGCCTGCCGACCTAGATCCGCAGTTATTGCCCCGCCATGTGGCAGTGGTCATGGATGGTAACGGGCGGTGGGCGCAAAAACGAGGCTTGCCCCGCAGTGTCGGGCATCAGCGCGGGGTAGCGGCTTTGAAGGAGTTGCTCCGCTGCTGTCACGATTGGGGGATCCCCCTCCTCACCGCCTACGCCTTCTCCACGGAGAACTGGGGCCGCGCCCGCGAGGAGGTGGATTTCCTCATGACCTTGTTCGAGCAGGTGCTGTGGCAGGAACTGGCGGAAATGGTGCAGCAGGGGGTGCGCATCCAGTTTGCCGGCCAGTTGTCGGCCCTGCCCCGATCTTTGCAGGACACGATCCTGCATGCGGTGGAACGCACCCAGCACAACGAGGGCATTTGCCTGACGGTGGCCCTCAACTACGGCGGCAGACAGGAGATCGTGCAGGCTTGCCGCTCGATTGCCACCCTGGTGCAGCAGGGGCTTTTGCAACCGGATCAGATCGACGAGGCCCTCTTTTCCCAATTTCTCTACACCACTGGCTTGTCGGATCCCGACCTGTTGATCCGCACCAGCGGCGAGATGCGCATCAGCAACTTCCTGCTCTGGCAGATGGCCTACACCGAGCAGTACTTCACCCCCATCCTCTGGCCGGATTTCGACCGCGCCGCCTTTCACCAAGCCCTGCTCAGCTATCAGTCGCGGCAGCGGCGCTTCGGCAGATAAGACCTTGACGGATCCCCGCCTGGTCAAATCCAACTAGGGGCCGACCCAAGCGCTCCTGCCCTCACCCCCAACCCCTCTCCCTCAGGGAGAGGGGAGTTAGGGAACGACTTAGATGGACAGGCAGCACATATGTAGGAATGTGTACCTGAAGCCCCCCAGCTAGCGCAGAAAGCTGGTGACCAGCCACATCACCGCAAACGTGATCCCCACCAACAGGGCGCCGGGGGCATCGCCGCCGGTGAGGGGAAGGGCAATGGCGTAGGCCAACATCAGTCCCAGGCTCAGTCCTGCCAGCGCCAAGAGAAAAGCGCGAAGGAAGCGGCGCTCTTTGCGGTACAGGAAATAGATACAGGCCATCAGCCCCAGCGCCAGTTGCAGGGAGGGATACTCATCGGGAGCCAAGACAACCCAACCCACCAGTCCTCCCAGCAACACGGCGGGCCAGAGCATATCCGGGGCAGAGGGGCTATCCAGCCAGCGGCTGATCCAGGGGGGATTTTGGGCAGCGGGACGGGGCAAACTCGGTTCTGTCTCTGGACGGGCAGCCCGCTGTTCAGCGTAGCGAATGCGGTCGGGGACGGCGATCTTGCCCTCCTTGCGCAGGCGCAGGCGCTGCATCAGGATGGCGTCGTAGGCTTGTTCCACCCGCTCCTGCTGCTGTTCATCCGCACCCAAGCTGGCCAGGAGCCGTGCCCGCGCCGATTGGATCTCCTCAAAGGAGGCTTCTTCGCTGACTCCCAACACTTGATAGGGACTCATCTCAGCCATAACGACCAGCCCTGTAACTCTCTATCACCTTAGCCCAGCCGCCAATTCAGCGGCAGGAGCCGCTGGCAGGGGTTGGGTTGCCTTCTCCTCAAGGGATCCAGCGCCCGCAGCCGAGAGGAGAAGAGCCCGCAGCGACTGCGCCACCTGTTCAACTGCGGCTTGGGTGGTGGCCTTGCCCAGGCTGAGGCGGATGGATCCCAGGGCCTCGGCCTCGGAATAGCCCATGGCCAAAAGGATGCGGCTGGGGATCCGTTGGCCGCTGCTACAGGCAGAGCCGGCGCTGATGGCGATCCCCTGGCGGCTCATCTCCCTCACCAGCACATTCCCCGGCATGGCGGCAGTGCAGTAGCTGAGGTGGTGGGGCAGGCGTTGCTCCAGATCCGAGGGGCCAGTTAGCCGCAAACCTGGCACAGAGGCCAGCAACTGGGCCAGCTGCCGTTGCAACTGCCGCAGGCGGGCCGTCTCCTGCTGCAGCTCTTGGGCTGCCAAGGCCGCTGCCACCCCTAGACCGACAATGGCAGGGATCCCCTGGGTGCCAGCTCGCAGCCGCCGTTCTTGCCCGCCCCCCCGCAGCAGCGGTTGCAGCTCCACCCCCGGGCGTACGTAGAGCGCCCCCACCCCCTGCGGCCCGTAAAGCTTATGCCCAGACAGGGAGAGCAGGTCCACCGGCAGTTGCGCCAGATCCAAGGGGATCCGCCCCACCGTCTGCACCGCGTCGGTGTGGAAGAGAACTCCCGCCTGGCGACAGAGGCGGCCCAGCTCGGCAATGGGCTGCAGGGATCCCACCTCATTCTGGCCGTGGACGATGGAGACCAGCACGGTGGTGGGCTGCAGCGCCCGGAGCAGGGTTTGGGGATCCACCTGGCCGGCGGCGTTCACCGGCAGGCGGGTTACCTTCCAGCCTTGGGCCTGCAAGCGGCGGGCGGCATTCTCCACCGAGGCGTGCTCGACGCTGGAGATGATCAGGTGCTGGGGAGTGGAGTAGCGCTGCGCCACCCCAAACAGGGCCAGGTTGTTGGACTCCGTCCCGCCGGAGGTAAACAGCAGCGTCTCCGGCTCACAGTTGAGCAGCTCGGCCACCTGCTGCCGCGCCCGTTCCATGGCCATGGCCGCCCGTTCGCCCCAAGCGTGCAAGCTGGAGGGGTTGCCCCAACTTTCCTGCATCGCCAGCCGCATGGCCTCGATCACCTCCGGCCGAGGCGGAGTGGTGGCGCTGTGGTCAAAGTAAAGCGCGGGATCGAGAGGCGACATGGGAGCTTGACAACCCAGGACTCGATGTCCCCATCTTAGTGCTGGCGCGTTGGCAATTTACACCCCTTGCCGCAGGCGTTGCAGTCGTGCCAGCTCTTTAGGCGGGAGGGGGTTTTGGGCAGCGTCTGACTACCCCACCGCATAGGCAAGTGGGGTAGGTGCATCGAGATCTCAACCGCGCCAGGGCCCTCCAGGAGAGAGGACGAAAAGACTAGGAGGGAGTAGAAGCAGGGGTCGATCCCTGGCTCGTCAGCAGCGTTGCGCGCGGATAGGAGAGCGCTGCGGAGCGGCATGGCTACCGACCTGAGCCAGCGTCGCCAGAAAAGGAGGGAGAAGAAAACTCTTGAAATTACCTGAATAAGGTGGTGCGTTGGCGGTGCATGACCACCGATTCCACCAGGCCAATGGCCAGAAAGTTGGTCAGCAGAGCCGAGCGGCCATAGCTCAAAAAAGGCAGGGGCAGGCCGGTGATGGGGGCCAGGCCGATGGTCATGCCGATATTGACAACTGCCTGAAAGAGGATCATGGCCAGCACCCCGATGGCAATTAGGGAGCCAAAATTGTCCTTGGCCCCCTGGGCAATCCAGATGAGCCGTGCACAGAGAATCCAAAACAGAATCAGCACCGTCAGGGTGCCGACAAAGCCCATCTCTT
This sequence comes from Synechococcus sp. RC10B2, assembly GCF_047502635.1. Taxonomy (NCBI): domain Bacteria; kingdom Bacillati; phylum Cyanobacteriota; class Cyanophyceae; order Synechococcales; family Synechococcaceae; genus Synechococcus; species Synechococcus sp. RC10B2. The sequence goes on along the minus strand of NZ_JANSHO010000052.1, from coordinate 46,197 downwards.
CCCCAATGGCCGAGAAAATGAAGTCGGTGTGCTGCTCGGGGATGAAGTCCAGTTGGGTTTGGGTGCCCTGCTGGATGCCACGGCCCCAGAGCCCGCCGGCCCCGATGGCGATGCGGGACTGAATCAGGTGGTAGCCAGATCCCCAGGGCTCTTGCATGGGATCGATGAAGATCTCCAGCCGCCGCCGCTGGTAGGGCTTGAGGATGTGCCAGGCCACCTGGCCCAGATGCCCGGAGAGCAGGTTGAGCACTCCAAAGGTCATCGCTCCTGTCCACCGCCAAGGCAGCCGCCAAGCCGCCAGGCTCGCCATGCCCAAGCACCAGATCAGCCAGACCCAGAGCATCCAGCTCAGCTCGGGGCGGGTGTGCAGGCCGTAGAGGATGGCCCCCACCCCCGGCGACAGCAGCAAAAGGATCCAACTGCCCTTGGCCCCGGCCCAGTAGAGCATGGCCAGCAAGATGGCCACAAACACCAGGGCCGTGCCCAAGTTGGGCTGTAGGAAGATCAAAACCCAAGGAGGGGCGATGACGGCAACGGCCACCCAAATTTGGCTGAAGTATTTGATCGGCCAGTGGTGCAAAATGGCCGCCAGGGTAATAATGACCCCCAACTTGGCAAACTCGGAAGGCTGCACCTGGACGCCGGCAATGGAGATCCACCGCTCCGCCCCCCCTCCTGCCGTGCCGAAAAAGAGCACTGCAACCAAGCCCGCCAAGGTCAGGCCATAGGTAAACCAGTGCCAGCGCAGCAGCCGCTCATAGGGGATCCGCGCCACCATCGCCAAAAACACCAGGCTGATCCCGGCCATGATCAACTGCTGCAGCCAGTAGTGGCTGATGGGGCGCTCCCAGACAGCGCTGCGGATGGCAACAATGCCGATGCCCGTCAAGGCCAGCACCGTGGCCAGCAAGATGCCGTCGAACTCCCGCCAAAGCGACAAGATCTGCTGCAGGAGCCGTTTCCACCTTGACTGGGGGGGCACTTTTGGATCGGCGCTGTGCAGGAAGAGGGCCATATCTGATGGAGCGACGCCGGCACCAGTTTATCTCTATTCCCAGCTCTGCAGTTGCTCTATCCAGGCAGAGGGCCGGGATCCCACCTGTTCTCGGCGCCGCTCAAAATTGGCTGCCGTCCAAATCAGAAGCAGGCCCAGCAGGATGCCCATGCCCCACAGCAGCAGCGGGTAAGTCGTTATCAACAGCCATCCCTGCCGCAAGACGCCCAGGCCAAAGCCTAGGGTGCCCGCCCACAGGTAGGCCCGCACCCGCAGCGCCAGACCCAGTACTCCCAAAGCCAAGCCCAGCCCCACCAGCCAAAACCCTGCCCACAGTTGCCCGTGGGTTCAAAACCAAGGGCACCGCCAGCCACAGCCAGCCAATCGACTCCGCGCCCTGCGCCAAAAACACGAGGTAGCTGGATCCCAGCAGCACCAGCCCCATGCCAAAGGACTCCGTCCCGCTACCGCGAACGGCACTCTGCTGCCACAGCCGCAATCTCTGTCCTGCCGGTGCCGACAACCGCCCGCCCAGCGCCACCCGTCCCGCCCATTGCAGCAAGCCCAGCAGCAGCAGGATACCCCCCCAAGCAGACAGGCTTGAGTCAGGCCCAAGCCAGAGGATCCCGGCCAGAAGCGCCCCCAGCCAGTAGGCATGGGTCAGGAACACCCACCCATTGCCAACCCCGGACTTCTGCTGTAGCCACCAGGCCAGGATGCCAGTACTCAACAGCAAATGCCAAAAGCGAATTGCCGGATGGGGAAAGCTCAAAAGCAAGAGGGATCCGCCCAACCCCAACTGCGACACCTGCACCTGCCCCGAGAGCAACCCCCGCCAGATCAACAGGGATCCAGCCGCCCCGATTGGCCACAGCCTCGCTCCCCGCCATTGCAGCAAGCGGCGGCTCCAGGTGTAGGCCACCGCGCCGACAACCCCCAGATAGAGGATCCCGAGAACAACAGTAGGACGAAACTCCGACGGCCCCAGGCTCCAGAAGAGGTGCAGGCTGGAGAGAGCCAAAAAATGGGCCAATGTCTCGTAGAAAGCGGAACCCACCCCCAGCAAGCGAGCCCGTCGCCAAACCGCCAAGGGGATCCCTATGAGTAACCCCAAGGCAACAACCCGGATCCCCCACGGGATCCCCAGCCCGTCCAGCGCCCACATGTTGATCGGCAGCAGCAGCAGGGCAATAGCCTCCAGGGTTTGGCCTGTCAGACGCAGCCCTTCCTGCCGCCCCGCCCCCACCCCAAACGCCGCCGTATAGGCCAAGAGCACCCCGTACTGAGCTGTCGGGGAAAACTCTTCCCAGAGGCTGGCCGCCAGCACCCCCGAAGACACCACCACCAAAAACAGGCCCAAAAGCAGCAGCCAAGCCACGCTCAGCTCAGACAGCAAGTTGCGCAACAATACAGCCATCTCCGGGGGAGAGGAGGGCTCGCCGGTCAAGGACTCCGTCCCGCCAGCGCGAACAGGTTGGGGCTCTTCTCCCGGCGCGACAACCCCAGAGCCGGCCAAGCGAGCGTTTCTTTCCCGCACCATCTGCGGGATCCAAATCAAGTCAAGAGCTGACCGATCCCCAACAGCCCAAAAGTCAGCAGCCAGAGCAGCCCTGTGCGCCAGCGGCGCAGGTAAAAACGGTGCAGGCCGCAAAGGCCGAACAAACCCAAGATCCAGAGCACGTAGGCCGAGCCCAGGCTGGCCGGGATCCCGTTGCCGGGAGAGACTGCTGCTGCCTTCCGCTCTTCCTCCTCCGCTTGGCGCTCCAGCCGATACTGCTCCACCAGATGGCGAAATTGCTCTGGCGTCAGCAAACCCAGCTCCAGCCAGGCTTGCAACCCCCGCAAGACCTGCTGCCGGGATCTCGAAACGGTATCTTGGGAGCCCATCGCTGCATTCCCTGGGGATTAGTATGAAGAAATACCCAGTTGCTGAGGTGGGAAAAGCTAATGCTACGATAACGGAGCGTGCCTTTGGGCGCTAGCTACGGACGAGTTCAATACCGATCTGTGGTTCGCTCTGCCCCTTTTCTTCGCCCCTCCCCCCTGCCGCCTGTTTCTGAGAGCAACCGGCTTAAGATATTTTCCGGCAGTGCCAATCCCGCCCTGGCCCAGGAGGTAGCTCGATATTTGGGCTTGGATCTGGGCCCGATACTGCGCAAGCGCTTTGCCGATGGGGAACTGTACATCCAAATCCAGGAGTCGATCCGGGGTGCCGATGTCTACTTGGTGCAGCCCACCTGCCGCCCGGTCAACGATCACCTGATGGAGCTGTTGGTGATCATCGACGCCTGCCGCCGCGCCTCGGCCCGCCAGATCACCGCCGTCTTGCCCTACTACGGCTACGCCCGCGCCGACCGCAAAACCGCCGGACGGGAAGCCATCACCGCCAAGCTGGTGGCCAACATGATCACCCAGGCGGGAGCCCACCGGGTGCTGGCCATGGATCTCCACTCGGCCCAGATCCAGGGCTACTTCGACATCCCCCTCGACCACGTCTATGCCCAGCCGGTTCTGCAGGCCTACCTCAAAGAAAAAGGCCTGCTCGACGAGGATATTGTGGTCGTCTCTCCCGATGTAGGGGGAGTAGCGCGGGCTCGCGCCTTTGCCAAAAAACTCAAGGAAGCCCCGCTGGCGATTATCGACAAGCGCCGCCAGGCCCACAACGACGTGGAAGTCATGAACCTCATTGGCGATGTGCGCGGTAAAATCGCCATCCTTGTGGATGACATGATCGATACGGCGGGCACCATTTCCGAAGGGGCAAAGTTGCTGCGCAAGTCGGGAGCCAAGGCGGTTTACGCTTGCGCCATTCACCCGGTCTTTTCCGATCCCGCCATCGAACGCCTGCAGGGCGGGCTGTTTGAAGAGGTGATCGTCACCAACACCATCCCCATCCCTCCAGAGCGGCATTTTCCAGGCTTAACCGTCCTCTCGGTGGCGAGCGTGCTGGGAGAAGCGATCTGGCGCATTCACGAAGACAGCTCCGTCAGCAGCATGTTTCACTAAAGTTTCTCCAGAGCATCGCTAAAGTATAGATAGGGGGTGCAGAACGGGCGTACCTGGAGGGGATCCCTTGCTTTTTGCCCTGTGAAGACCAACTCAACAGGTACCCCCCATCTATCCTGATGGACTGGGTAGAGCTAGCTTCCCAGCCGAGTTTTTCCCATGTCGCCTCCCATTTCTAGGTCACCAAGATCCGTTGTGAACGGTTGTGTTGCCGGGCAGGCCGCCGCCAGGGAAGAGCTGTCCCTTCCAACTGAACTGAAGACAGAGTCCGCTGCGGCGCTGTACCCGCTGTTGCAATTGCTGGGGCAACTGCTGAACGTACCCTGGGTCTATCTAGAACTGGTCCAGCCGGGATCCCATTCCGACTCGCCTGCAAAAGGGATCCTCTACCCCAACCCCCAGCAGATCCCCGGCAACGAGCCGCCCAACCCCATCGGCGGATCTTGGCCCTTTCAGGAAGCCTTTCCCCTGCTGGATGAGGGAGGGAGGCGGCTGGCAACACTTTACCTGCTGGGGGAGCGCCCCCGCCAACTGAGCCTCCCCGAACGGGGACAGATCGACCTCATCGCCCTTAGCCTGCGACACATCCTGCTCCAGGCCCAGGAGCAGCGACAAGCCCTCGAGCAGCTCCAGACGCAACTGCAGCACAGCCGCAGCACCGCCGCCCGCTACCAGCCGATCTTCGAGAACGCCGTCGAAGGGATTTTTCAAACCACTCCAGAAGGGAAATATCTGGTGGCCAACCCGGCTCTGGCCCATATTTTCGGCTACGAATCCCCGGAAGATTTGATGCGCCACGTCTCCGATATCGGCACTCAGATCTACGGCGATCCAGAGCAGCGATCTGAGTTCGTACAGCGCATGCTGAAGGAAGGCCAGGTCGTGCACGCGGAGCAGCAGGTCTGCCGCAAGGACGGCAAAAAAATCTGGATTTCTTTAAACGCCCGCGCCCTGTACAACGAGCAGGGGGAGCCCCTCTATTTTGAAGGGTTTGTTACCGATATTACAGCCTCCCGCCAGCTTAAAGAACGGCAACAGCAACTGGAAGAAGCCCGCAGAGAGAGCGAACATCGTTTTTTGCAACTGGCTGAGAACAGCCAGCAACTGTTTTGGATTTCAACGCTCTGCGGCAAAGAGCTGATTTACGTCAGCCCCGCCTGTGAAGCCATTTGGGGCCTTTCCCCTGCAGAGGCCTACGCCAATCCCCAGGCCTGGATGCGCCGCATTCACCCTGACGATCGCTGGCTGTTCCCCGCCATTTTTCAAGCCCAACTTCAGGGCCAACCCACCGATGTGGTTTTTCGCCTCTGCCGCCCCGATGGCCGCCTCCTCTGGCTGCGAGAACGCACCTTTCCCATCCTCGACAAAGAGGGCAAGGTCTACCGGGTGGCAGGGATCGCCGAAGACATCACCGAGTCCAAGCAACTGGAAGCCGAACGTCGTCGTATAGAGCAAGCCTGGCAACAGAGCGCCAATCATTTCCGGCAGATCTTTGAGCTGGCTCCCAACGGCATTGCTCTGGTGGATCTGCAGGGGCGATTTATCCAGGTCAACGAGGCCTTTGCCCAGATCGTCGGCTACACCCCCGAAGAGTTGCAGCGTCGGCAACAACTGGACATCCTCCACCCCGACGATGTCAACCAACTGCTGGCGGCTAACGAGGCTCTCTTGACACGCAAAGTCTCCATCAGCCAGCGGCAGATTCGCTACATCCACCGTTCCGGCCAAGTTGTCCATGTGCTGTTCCAGGCCGCCCTGCTTACCGATGGAGCCGGCCAGCCCACCCAGTTTCTCAACCAGGTGATCGACATCAGCGCCCGCGTCGAGGCAGAAGTGGCCCTCAAAGAAAGCGAAGAACGCTTCCGCCAATCCTTTGAGTGGTCCCCCATCGCCAAGGCCATGACCCACCTGGATGGCACCTATTTTCAAATCAACGCCGCCTTTACCGAAACCCTGGGCTACACCCTAGAAGATCTCGAGGGGAAAACCGTCCTCGACATCACCCATCCCGACGACATCGCCGTCACCTTGGAGAGCACCAACCGCCTGCTGGCCGGCGAGGTGCACCACTGCGAACAGGAGCAACGCTACATTCACAAGAACGGGCAAATTGTCTATGCCCTTCTCCGCATCACCCTGGTGCGCACCGCCCAAGGGGATCCCAGCTACTTTCTCAGCCAAATTTTGGACATTACCGAGCGCAAGCAAGCCGAGGCAGCCCTTCGCCAAAGCGAGCTGAGTTTGCGGGGCATCTTTGAGCAGTCGGCCCTGGGCATTTCCATCGTCGATAGGCAGGGCCGTTACCTCAAGGTGAACCCCGCCCTGGAAGAGATCCTTGGCTACAGCGGCGCCGAATTGGTCAACAAGAGCTTCTGCGACCTCACCCACCCGGACGACCTCGAGGAAGATTGGCGACTCTTCCAGGAAGTTTTGAACGGCCAACGGGATCGCTACCACCTGGAAAAACGCTATATCCACCGCAGCGGCAAGGTGGTTTGGTGTCGCCTGGCAGTCTCAGCAGTGCGGGATCCCGAAGGCAAAAACCTCTTCATCATCGGCATCTCTGAAGACATTACCGAAGAAAAACGGGCGGAGCTGCAGATTCAGGCGGCCCTGCAGGAAAAAGAGATTCTGCTGCGGGAGATCCACCACCGCGTCAAAAATAACCTGCAAATCATCTCCAGCCTGCTGCGGCTCCAGGCGGATCAAATCAAAAGCCACAAGTATGCCCGCGTTTTTAAGGACGCCGGCAGCCGCATTCAGGCGATGTCTTTGATCCACGAGGGCCTGTACCAGTCCAACAACCTGGCTGCTGTGGATTTGAGGCAGTACCTCCACAATTTAATTTCTAATCTTTTCCACTCCTACGGCGTGAACCCCGAGATCATTCGCGCCAGCATCCGCGCCGAAGGGATCCGCCTCAACCTCGATGAGGCAGTTTTGTGTGGCCTGATCATCAACGAGCTGGTCACCAACAGCCTCAAATACGCCTTTCCCAAAGGCCGCAGCGGCCAGATCGACGTCCACTTTAAGCAAACCCGTACTTATACTCAGTTGCGCGTCTCTGACAACGGCATTGGCCTGCCCAGCAACTTCGATTTCAAGGAAACTCAATCTTTGGGTTTACAACTGGTTGCAACTCTCACCGATCAGCTCCAGGGCAAGATAGAATTGAGAAACAAGTCGGGTACCACTTTCATCATTACCTTTCCGAGGAGCCAGCCTTGAAGAAAGTTCCCATGCTTGCCAAAGGCAGCATTCTGGTTGTCGAAGACGAGAAGATCATCGCCAAGGATATCGCCAACGTCCTGAAAAAATTTGGCTATGCGGTGCCGGCCATCGCGTCCTCTGGCGAAGAAGCGATCCGATGGCTGGAGGAAATGTCGGTGGACTTGGTCTTGATGGACATCGTTTTGAAAGGGGATCTCGACGGTATTGAAGCCGCCAAGCGGATCGCCGAGCGCTTCAACATTCCGGTGGTGCACCTGACGGCCTACGCTGATGAGGACACTCTCTCTCGCGTTAAGGAGACACAGCCTTTTGGCTACATCATCAAACCTTTCAAAGAGCGGGAGCTCTACACCGCCATCGAAATTGCCTTGCACAACCACCGGCAGAGCCTAGAAAGCCGCAGGCTGGAGGAGAAAAGGCTGGAGGAGCTGCGACAGAAGCTGCAGCAGTTGCAGCAGTTTGCAGAGGTCAAGGGCACTTTGTTCAAGAAGTTCTTGCAAGATCTGAGTGAGCCCCTCTCGAACCTCAAGTTTGCCCTAGGATTGCTCAAGGAGGCAGAGTCGGAGCAGAAGCGGCAGCACTACCTACGGGTGCTGGAGGAAGAGTTTCACCGCGAGCTGGAACTGATTCATCAGACTTCTAACCTGGAAGATTTGCTAAACCTGGAAAATGTCGGCCTGCTGAGCCAGTTTAGCTTGTTGCGGGCCCAGGAGCCCAGCCGGAGTCGCCTGCTAGAAGGGGAGAAGCCGCCAGCCACAGCTACGGCTACCCTCTCCGAGCCCCCCGCAGCGGCGGCCTGTCCTGCCCCGCCGCCCAGCCCTGCCGCTGCCGAGGAGGCGATTACAGTGCCGCGGGCGACGCTGCGCCCCCTCAACCAAACTCAGTTGGCAGAGCGGCTGGGGGTGGTGGTCTCCGCCATCACCTACTGGAAGTTCAAGAGTGGGTTTCCCGAGTGGAGCCGCAGCCGGGATCCGGACGGCATTGCTTGGCACTACTCGCCCGATTCCAAGCGCTTTTCGCCCGTGCCTTAGCTAGCGCTGCACGACTTCCAGGCGCACCGGCGCCAGCCCCGAGCGCACCATCCCCAGGGCCTCCGCCGCCCGCAGGGAAAGGTCGATGATCCGACCGGGGATGAAGGGGCCGCGATCGTTGATGCGCACGACAGCCTGGCGCCCGTTGTCCAGGTTGGTTACCCGCACCTCGGTGCCGAAGGGGAGGGTGGGATGGGCAGCTGTCATCTCGTGGCGGGTGGGGTGCAGGTCATACCAGGAGGCGATCCCTTCTTGCACAGGCCCGACCACTCGGACAGAGTCCGGTTGCGCCTGGGCCTGAGTTTCTGATCGGCGGGCAGCGGTGGCTTTGGCGGCAGTCAGGGTGGCCGGCTGGGGCAGGGCCGAAGGGGCAAGAGGAGGGGCATCCAGCAGCAGACGGCGCAGACGATTGGCAGCCAAAACCGCTGTATCCACCGGGCGTTGGTTATCCAGCAGCAGCACTCCTTCGTCGATGCGCAGCAATTCCTCGTCGTTTACCCGAACCGCGTAGAGGGGATCCCCGGATTGGGGCTCTGCCCAAGCCAGAGTAATGGTCGTGTCCTTCAGGGATCCCTGGGCCATTTGGTTGAGCCGGGCCACGAGGGAGCTGGCCCGCAGCAGCGGCGACTCCAACCCGGGCTGCTCGACAAAGCTGACAACGGGGAGATCCCGAACGTAGACGGTGACCACCTGCCGCCCGTCCATCTGGTAGTCGTAGAGGGTGGAGACAGGCTGGCTGGACGACTGCTGCTGTTCGCCGATCTTGAGGATGGGCTCTTCCATTGGCCGAGAAGGGATTGCCCGGCGAGCCAGGGAAAGAGACTGCGAGTGTTGGGGGTTCAAGGTGCCGAGTTTGGCTGGCGGGGGAGCGTTGGGTTGGGGGGGAGAGACAAGGTCAGTTGCCGGGGAGAGGGAGTGGGTTTTGGGGGATAGCTGGGTTGCTCTGGCACTAGGGGAGCCGCTGCGAGTTGAGGCTTGCGCCCGCGAGGTTGGGCTGCCCAACATACCTGCCGGCAAGCTGAAGGCCGTAACACAGAGACAGCCGACCAAGCCCACTTGGCGGGCGGGAGCCAGTCCCTGTCCAAGCCGCTTCCAATTTCGCATGAGGCCGCGCTCCTCTCGAAACTCCTGTACAACGTCCAATGCGACAGTAAAACAGAAGTTAATGTACCATAGGTTTCGAAGTTGACAAGCTTGCCCGGCCAAGGGCAAAAGCCCAAGTCCCGTCAGCATAAGGATTTTCGGCATCTTGGACTACCGCTCAGCAGGGGTTGACATTGAACTCGGACGCGCTTTTGTCAAGGGGATCCGGGAGCGCGTTGAAGGCTCTCAAGCTCAGTCTTCAGGTTCTTCAGGAACCTTGGGCGGCATCGGCGGCTTTGCCGGCTTGTTGGAGCTACCGGCGGGCTACCGGGCCCCGGTTCTAGTTGCCGGCACTGATGGAGTGGGCACCAAGCTGGAGATCGCCCAGCAGTGGGGGCAGCACCGCGGCGTGGGCATCGACCTGGTGGCCATGTGTGTCAACGATGTGCTGACGGTGGGGGCCAGGCCGCTGTTTTTCCTGGACTACATTGCCACCGGCAAGCTGGAGCCGGAAGCGCTTTGGCAGGTGATCGACGGCATCTTGGAGGGCTGCCAGGAGGCCGGCTGCCAACTCCTGGGGGGGGAGACGGCAGAGATGCCGGGGTTTTACCCGCCCGGCAAGTACGACCTGGCGGGTTTTTGCGTCGGGATCGTCGAGAGGGCAGACGTTCTCGACAGCTCGCGGGTGCAGCTTGGGGATCGGTTGTGGGCCTTGCCCAGCAGCGGGTTGCACAGCAACGGCTTTAGCCTGGTGCGGCGCATTGTGGCCGAGCGGGGCTGGCCTTGGGATCACCAACCCCCTGGCTGGGATCGGCCTTTGGCGGAGGTCTTTCTCACTCCCACCCGCATCTATGTCCAGGCAGTGCAGCGGCTGCAGGCAGCAGGGATCCCCCTCCACGGCATGGCCCACATCACCGGCGGCGGCATCCCAGAAAACTTGCCCCGCTGTTTGGCTCCGGAGCAGGCGGCGCGGCTAGAGCCCCACAGTTGGCCCATCCCACCGGAGTTTCTCTGGCTGCAGGAGCAAGGCCAAGTGGAGACCTTGGAGATGTTCAACACCTTCAACCTGGGGGTAGGCTATGTGCTGGTGATCCCTCCTGAGGCGGAAAATCGGCTGAGATCCCTGCTCCCCGAAGCCTTTCCCATTGGCGAGGTGGTGCCGGCCCGCCCAGGGGAGAGCCGGGTCTTGGGGCTGGAGGAGTGGGGATCCTTGGTACCTTGAGTCCCCACCAAAGGGGGGAAGGAGCTGGCTGTGTTTGCGGATCCCTGCCGCTGCTGTGCTAAGTTTGCTGATGGCCTCGGCGCTGCTGCCTCTGTTGCTCTCAACCTCCGCCTATTTCACAAGAGAAGGGCTGCGCGCTTTCCCATCTCCGGACTTGGGCTGTTGGCCAACTCCCGCTGACCCTCTAGGTTAGGAGCCGCCGATGACAGGTTTATCCACTGCTCCTGCAACCAAGGCTGCCATCGAAGTGGAACATCTGAGCAAAACCTACGGCAGCTTTACGGCCATCCGCGACATCTCTTTCCAGGTCAACGCCGGCGAGATCATGGGGTTTCTGGGGCCCAACGGCGCCGGCAAAACCACTTCTATGCGCATTTTGGCTGGCTATTTGCCTGCCAGCGAGGGGACGGCGCGGGTGGCCGGGTTCGATGTGCATGAAAACCCTATGGCGGTGCGGCAGCGCATCGGCTACCTGCCAGAAAACCCGCCCCTCTACCCGGACATGACGGTGGAGAGCTACCTGGACTTTGTCGCCCAGATCAAACGGGTCAGCGCCGGGGATCGGCCGCGACGGGTGGACGAGGTGATCCGCCGCTGCAGCCTGGAAGACAAGCGCCACACCTTGATCCGCAAGCTCTCCAAGGGGTACAAGCAGCGGGTGGGCCTGGCCCAGGCCCTGGTGCACGACCCGCCGGTGATCATCCTGGACGAGCCCACGATTGGGCTGGATCCCAAGCAAATTATCGAGGTGCGCAACCTCATCAAGAGCCTGGCAGGAGAGCACACCATCATCCTCTCCACCCACATCCTGCCGGAGGTGAGCATGACCTGCGACCGGGTGGTGATCATCAACCGCGGCCAGGTGGCGGCCATTGGCACGCCCGCCGAGCTGACGGCCCAGCTTCAGGATCGGCAGCAGGCGAAGCTGGTGGTGGGCGCTCCTGAGGAAACGGCCATCCGAGCGGCCCTGCAGAACCTGCCCCAGGTGGAGGTGGTGAGCTTGCAGGCCCTGGGATCCGATCCCCCTCGCTGGCAGGTGCACCTGAAGAGCCATGTTTCTGCAGAAGGCTGGATCCCGGAGGTGGCCAGGGCCCTGGTACAGGCGGGGATCGACCTCTACGAGATCGGCCGTCCCCAGGCTTCTTTGGAGGAGATTTTCCTGCAGCTCACTACCCAAGAGGGATCCGAAGGCGCGTTGGAGGAAGCGGCATGAACGGCGTGGTTGCCATTTTTCGCAAAGAGCTGCGCGGCTACTTCACCTCCCCCATTGCCTACGTGGTGGCGGCGGTGTTCTGGGGACTGGCGGGGTTTTTCTTCGTCAACATCTTGGTGCGGGTGATCAACTTCTCGCAGCAGGTGGATCTCTTTGCCCAGTTTGGCCAAGAGAACCCTTTTGATGCCGCCACCATCCTGTCGCAGCAGTTTCTCAATCTGCTGGGCACGCTTTCCTTATTTTTATTGCCCATCTTTACCATGAGCTCCTACGCCGAGGAGCGGCGGCGGGGCACCATGGAGCTCTTAGCCACTTCCCCCATCACCAACCTAGAGGTGGCCCTGGGCAAGTGGCTGGCGGTCTGGGTGTTTTTCATCACGCTGCTGCTGCCGCCGCTGGTCTACCACGTGCTGGTGCTGAGTAGCGCCAACCCAGCAGTGGACTACCGCCTGACCCTGATGGGCTATGTGGGGCTTGCTCTGCTGGCCGGCAGCGTCATGGCCCTGGGGTTGTTCATCTCTTCCCTGACCGACAGCACCCTTATTGCGGCGGTGGCTACCTTTGGGCTGATCCTGCTGCTCTGGGTCATCGACGCGGCAGCCGGCCAGGAGAGCAACTGGATTGCCGCCACTCTGAGGCATGTCTCGCTGCTGCAGCAGTACAGCAACTGGGTGCAAGGGATCCTCAGCAGCAGCAGTGTTGTCCTTTTCCTCAGCATCATCGTGCTGGGGCTGTTTGCCACGGTGCAATCGGTGGAAAGCCTGCGCTGGCAGCAGAGCTAGGGTTGCGTTGGGAGGAGTGCGGTGATGAAAGCTTGGCAGGCATTGGCAGATTGGACGGGGATCGTCGGCCTTGGCGTCGTGGCCATCGGCCTGCTGGTGGGAGCTGCCCTCACCGGCTGGACGGCGGTGCCCCTGAGCCTGATGGCCACGGGCTTGGCCCTGGTGGTGGTTTGGGGCCTCACCCACCGGAAGGAAGTGAGCCTGTTCCTGGGCCTGCGCTCCACCCAGACCAACGCCAACATCCTGGTGGCGGCGGCGGCGATGGCCGTGATCTTGGTGTTGCTCAACGTCGTGGCGGTGCGCTACGACCTGCGCCTGGATCTCACGGAAGAGGGGCTGTTTACCCTCTCCCCCCAGACGCGGCAATTGGTGCAAGGGCTGGCCCAGCCAATGAAAGTCTGGGTGGTCACCACCGCCCCCGATCCCAACCTGCGGGAACAGCTGGAGCGCTACCGCCGCCTCAACCCCGAGCGCTTCCAGTTTGAGTTTGTGGATCCCAACCGCGATCCCCTCACTGTCCAGCGGCTGCAGGTTACCCAAAATAACACCCTGGTGGTCGAATCGGGCAATAACCGCCAACAACTGCCCCAGCCGCCCGCCCCTGAGCTGGAGAGTAAGCTCACCCCTGTGCTGGCCAAGGTGGTTAACCGCGGCGAAGTGGTGGCCTATTTTGTACAGGGGCATGGGGAGGTGAGCCTGGAAGCTCGCGAGGGCACCCCAACCCTGGCCCAGGCGGTGGCAGCCCTCGGCCAGGAGGGCTACCGGGTGGAGCCGCTGAACCTGGTGCAGTCGCAGATCCCAGAGGAGGCGGATGTGTTGGTCTTGGCAGGGCCGCAGCGGGCTCTCTTCCCCGGCGAGGTGGAGAAGCTGCAGGACTACCTGGCCAAAGGGGGGCGGCTGCTGCTCTTGATTGGGCCACGGGTGGATGCCGGCCTGGATCCCTTGCTGGAGGAGTGGGGCGTGGTTTTGGGGGATGACTTCATCATTGAGGTGAGCAGCGTCAGCCAGCTTTTGGGCACGGGGCCGGCGGTGGCCCTGGTTACCACCTACGGGGATCACCCCATCACCGCTCCCCTGGCAGAACAGCGGCTGATGACCCTCTTCCCCCTGGCCCGTTCTGTAGACACTGAGGTCCGCGAAGGGATCCAGGCCACGCCTCTGCTGCGCACCAGCCCGCAGAGCTGGGGAGAGACCAGCCCCAACCTAGAGGCCGGCCCGCTGCAATTTGACCCGGATCAAGACAAGCCCGGCCCCCTGACCCTGGGCGTAGCCCTGACCCGCCAGGTGAAAGGCGATCAGAAGACCTCAGAATCCCAGGAGGGGCCGACCGAGGCTCGGCTGGTGGTGATCGGCAACGTCAACTTTGCCCTCGACGGCAACCTGAGGCAGCAGGGGAACCGCGATCTCTTCCTCAACACCCTCAACTGGCTCACTGAGCGAACCGAACAGATCTCCATTCGCCCCAAATCCATCACCGACCGCCGTCTTGCCGTGACCGGCCAGAACTTCCGCTGGCTGGTGCTGGGATCGACGGTGCTCCTGCCGCTGGTGGCGTTGGGATCGGGGGCCGTGCTCTGGTGGCAAAGACGATAGGGCCAAGGAGGACGAGCATGTTCAAGCGCAGCACCTGGATTCTCTTGGGCTTGGCAGTGGCTGCTCTGCTGGGGTATTTCCTCTTTGACAACTTCCAGCAACTGCGCCAGCAGCAGCAAGCGGAGCGGGCGCGGCTTTTCCACTTTGCCCCCGACACCATTGCCCGCATCGAGATTCGCCAGCAGCAAGAGGGGGAACCGGAGGAAATCCTTTTGGAGCGCACTCCTGAGGCAGAAGAGGGATCCCGTTGGCGCATTATCCGTCCCATCCAGTCGGCGGCGCTGGACTTCCCGGTGGAGCAGTTGCTCAACAGCTTCTCCCGCCTCACGCCTCAAATCACGCTGGAAGGGGCTGAGGATTTGGCGGCCTTCGGCCTAGATAAGCCGCGCCACCAGATCGCCCTCTTCCCCCAAGAGGGGGATCCCTACCGCCTGGACATTGGCAACGACAACTTCGACGGCTCCGGCTTCTACGCCAGGCCAGAAGGGGGAGAGGTGGTGCTCTTGGCCAGCACCCAGAAGGGATCCCTCTTGCCTTCTCTGCTGGCTTTGCGGGACAAAACTCTGCTGCGCTTTGACACAGCGGCGGTGAAGTCTCTGCAGGTGCAGTTGGCCGAGGCAGAGCCAGAGGTCGTTCGCTTGGAGCGACAAGAAAATACGTGGCAGATCGTCGAGCCCCGCGAGCTGCCTGCCGATGACCTGAACGTCGACCGTCTGCTCAATACGTTGTCTCGCCTGCAAGCGGTGGAGTTTCCGGCTGAAACCAAAGCGGAGCTGGCTCCTTATGGTCTGGAGAAGCCTTCTGCCCAGCTAACCGTTGAGCTCAAGGATGGCAAGACCCTGACTGTGGCCTTGGGAGCGGAAAAAGAGGGCCAGGTGTACGTCATCACCTCCGAGCACCCGGCGGTGGCCACCCTCCTCACCAGCACCGCCGACATTCTCCGCTCCGACTTCGAGGAGCTGCGGGATCACCGCATCGCCCGTCTCAACCCCAACCAGGTGGGCCCAGTTACCCTGGAATCCCAAGGGGAGCGGGTTACCCTCAATCCTCTGCCCCAGGAGAAGGGATCCCTGGATCTGCGCTGGGAAAATCCGGAGCAACCGGGCCAGCCGGTCAACCTCAGCTCCCTCTTCTCCAGCCTCAATGCCGCCCGCGCCAAGGAGTTCCTGCCGGAGACGGATCCAGACGCCCAAAAAGCCTTGGCCGAGCCAGATCTGAAGCTGACCTTTGAGGCCAAGGGCGAGGACGGTCGGGATCCCTTGAGGTTGAGCTTGACGTCTGCCGGCCTGCGTGCCTATGTACAAAGCAGCTATCAGCCGGATATTGCCGTCATCGACCTCAGCACCTTCAACAGCGTGGAAACCGAAGTGAACCGCTTGCTGGAGGGCAAAGCGGAGGAGACAAGGGACCAACGGGGAGGGTCTTCCTCAGGCTCCTAGCGGTGGCCGGCGGGCTTTTCTTAGCTGGCAGAGGCGGTGGTTGTCTCTTCTTTGGCTGAGGCTGCTTTTTTCAGAGCCTCGCCCTGGATCGTCAACACCGAGCAGGGGGCCCGGTGGAGCACGTAGTTGCTGACGCTGCCCAAAAACAGCTCGCTCAGGCCGGAGTGGCCGCGGCGGCCCACCACAATCAAGTCCGCCTTCCAAGAGCGGGCCAAGTCGCAGATGACCCGACCGGGGTTGCCGTAGTTGAGGCGGTACTCGGCGCGAACTCCCTGCTCAGCGGCTTTCTCCACCAGCGAGCGCAGGTAGTCCATCTGGTTTTGCTCGAAGATGGCACACTGCTCCCGATAAGACTGCCACAGCTCAGCGCTGATGGTGGAGCTGTAATCCACCCCCAAGATCATGGGCGGCTCTGGGGCACCGGGCTCTTCCTGGGACAAAACATGGAGGATCATCATCTCGGCCTGCATGGCCTTGGC
This sequence comes from Synechococcus sp. RC10B2, assembly GCF_047502635.1. Taxonomy (NCBI): domain Bacteria; kingdom Bacillati; phylum Cyanobacteriota; class Cyanophyceae; order Synechococcales; family Synechococcaceae; genus Synechococcus; species Synechococcus sp. RC10B2. Next base: position 30,124 of record NZ_JANSHO010000052.1, on the reverse strand, counting down.
CAGTTGGACGGCCTTTTGAAACACTCCCTGGCTCAGCTCCGACCGATCCACCGCCACCAAAATCCTGCTGAACATACCGACTTCCTCCAAATGGCTAACAGATGGGCAAAAGACAAGGCTTGACTTCGGTTTCGACTCCAAGTTCCTTTTTTCTTTGCCCTCATCTATCTGTGTTGTAAAAGAACTGGGCGAGAAAACCGCGGGCATCTCGGATGACCTGTCGGATTGGCAATGAAAGTTCAGAGATCTTGACACAGGTCAGAACTCATCCTCCTGGGCTGTCCACTCTAACACCGCCTGCGCAGCAGTTCCAGCGTCAGGGTGGGGATCCGCCGTTCCTGCCCCGCCCAGGTGCCCAAAGAGCCAGGGGTGGGATAGCCGATGTCGTCGGTTACCGGCAGGCCGTTGCGAGCAGCCATCACCTGAGCCAGCTCAAGGGCAGGGCCATTGTAGTTCACGTAGGGATCGTTCTGGCAGGAGTGGGTAGAAAGGACAAATCGGGGTCGAATCTGGGCCAAACTCGCCAACAACGCTTGTGTCTCCGGCTCGGAGCCTGGGGCCGCTCCCGGCGGATAGCGAGCTTCCAAAGAAGCCGCGATCCAATCTTGCGTGGGCAGATTGCGGTTGAGATCCACGCCGTTGGCGTTGAGCCGTTGCCCTAGGGCACAGCCATCCGGGTTCAGGCATGGGATCGCCCAAAGCGCAGCCCTGCCCTCCAAGGATCTCCATTTCCCAGAAGCCACATAGCGCTCGATCAGGGCATAGCCTTCCACCTCATCGCCATGTACGCCGCCGACCAGCAGCAAGGGGCGGATCCCCTGGGTGAGCTGCCAAAGGTAAATGGGACGCCCCTGCACCGAGTGGCCGATCACTTGCAGAGATGCCAAGGGCTCACCGGCGCCCAGTCTTGGCAACATAGGGGATCCCAGCAAAACTTGCACCGCTAGAACGGAATATCGTCCGGCTCCGCTGGGGAAGCCCCCCCTCCTTCAGAGGAGTCCACAGTTGCAGACTCACCCATCCCCGTCAGAGAGAGAACCCGCGCCGATCCCAGTTGGTGGACGCGACGCGCGGTGATCTCGGCCAACTTTTCCTTACGCCCATCCCGCTCCACCACATTCATGTGCAGTTGGCCCTCCACCGTGATCTGATCCCCCACGCGGCAGGTGTCCACCACCCGCTGGGCCAGCTCTCCAAAAAAGGCAACCCGCACTTGGTACGGTGGCTCCTCTGGGCGCAAGCTGGGAAAGCGCAGCACCAGTGAGGTAACGGCCAGGTTGTCGGGAGTGTAGCGCAGCTCCGGCTCGCTGGCCACTTCCCCCATCAAGACAATCGAGTTCATGACAGAGCCACTGTAAAGTCTATTGGGGCGTTAAAAGAAGGCAGCTCAACTACCTTTACCATGCCTCCAGACCCGGATCCCGTCAACCTAGTTCACGCGCAGAGTCATGTAGCGCAGGATGCTCTCGTTGATGCGCAGATTTTTCTCCCAGGTGGCCACTGTCCTTGGCTCGGCCTCGTAGTTGAACTGGATGTAGAGGCCTTCCTTGAACTTCTTCATCTCAAACCCGGCAAAGCGGCGCTTGCCTCTGTTGGTAATTTCCAGGCCAGTTGCCCCGTTTTCTCGTAGGAGCGATTCCTGCTCGGTGAGGAGTTGTTGCAAGGGTTCGTCCGAGAGGTCGGGGCGCACGATCAGCATTGTCTCATAGGCGCGGGGCATGGAAGCCAGTTCTCCTTGGGAATCCAAATCAAAAGGTGCAGTAGGCTATCCTAGCTTCTCTTTGCGACAATCGAAAAGGGCCACAGCTCAATTCTCCACCCCTCTGCAGCGACAAAAGCAAGCCTCTTCACAAGAGGGGATCCGTTGTCCGATACAATAGGGGATACTTCGATAGCTGCCGGTTGGCTTAGCCAAGACACTCTCAGTCGATCGATATCTAGGGTTCCAAGCATGAGCGCAGATGAAGTTTACAGCCGTGTTCGCAAGATCGTGTCCGATCAACTAGGCGTAGAGGACGACAAAGTAACCCTGGAAGCTAATTTCCAGAACGACCTAGGAGCCGACAGCCTCGATACGGTGGAGCTGGTCATGGCCTTCGAGGAGGAGTTCGATCTGGAAATCCCCGATGAAGATGCGGAGGGCATTGCCACTGTGCAGGATGCCGTCAACTACATCCTCTCTAAGAAAGCTGCCTAGCCTGGGAGAGGGCAATTCTGCCGGCTTGCCTTCCTTCTAACCGGAGGGTACCGCGTCGAAACTGCTCATGGTTGTCGTGGATCCTGCCGCCGCTCCTATGTCCATCCCATCCAACTTCCATCGCCGTGTTGTCATCACGGGGCTAGGGGCGATAACCCCCCTTGGCAATTCTCCTGGCGAGTTCTGGCAGGGCTTGCTGGCAGGGCGCTCTGGCATTGGGCCAATTACCCACTTCGACGCCTCCCGCCACGAGTGCCGCATTGCTGGGGAGGTGAAGGGGTTTGATCCCCTCGACTACCTAGATCGCAAGGATGTCAAGCGCACTGACCGCTTTGTCCACCTGGCGTTGGCTGCCACTCAGCAGGCCCTAGAGGATGCCCAATTTCGGATTACCCATCTCAATGCTGAGCAGGTGGGGGTGGTGCTGGGCAGCGGCATCGGCGGCATCCGGGTCTTGGAAGAGCAGCAGACCATTTATCTCCAGAAAGGGCCAGATCGCTGCAGCCCCTTTATGGTGCCGATGATGATTGCAAATATGGCAGCAGGCCACGTGGCCATTCACTTTGGCGCCAAGGGGCCCAATTTCTGTACGGTAACAGCCTGTGCTTCCGGCTCCAACGCCATTGGTGATGCCTTCCGGCTCCTGCAGCGGGGAGAGGTACAGGCTGTGATTGCGGGGGGTACGGAGGCAGCCGTAACCCCTCTGTCGGTGGCCGGGTTTAGCGCCATGAAAGCTCTTTCCACCCGCAACCACGCCCCGGAGCAGGCCTGCCGGCCCTTTGACCGGGATCGGGATGGCTTTGTCATGGGGGAAGGGGCAGGGATCCTGCTGCTGGAGGAGCTGGAGCATGCTCGCGCCCGCGGCGCCAAGATCTATGCCGAGATCGTCGGCTACGGCCTCACCTGCGACGCCCACCACATCACCAACCCCGCCCCCGCTGGCGAAGGTGCCGCCCGTGCGATGCGGCTAGCCCTTAAAGATGCCGGGATCCAGCCTGACCAGGTGCAGCACATCAACGCCCATGCCACCGGCACGCCTGTGGGGGATGTTGCCGAGGTGCAGGCCATCAGGGCAGTTTTTGGTGAGCATGCCCCTCGCCTAGCCATCAGCGCCACCAAGTCCATGACGGGCCATTTGTTGGGGGGAGCAGGCGGCGTTGCCACCGTGGCGACGGCCCTGGCCATCCACCACGGCTGGGTTCCCCCTACCCTCAACCTGGACAACCTCGACCCCGAGTGCGAGGGGCTGGACTTTGTCCCCCACAGGGCACGGCAGATGGCCGTTGACGTGGCCCTGGTCAATGCCTTCGGGTTTGGGGGGCATAACGTGACCCTGGCCCTGCGCCGCTACTCTTCCAACTAAGGGATCCTGCCCATGTCCACTTCTGAAGGCTCCGCCCCCTCTGTTCGCCAGCAGGCCCTGGCCGCCTTGACGGCGGAGCTGACGCAGCAGGGCCATCCCCCTGAATACGCCCAGCACATGGCGGCGGCAGTGATTTTTCAGGCCGATCTGGATCTCTGCGCCGCCCAGTTGGCGCGGCTGCTGAGTTGGCTAAAGCAAAACCATCCGCAGCTCTATCCAGAGGCAGTGCAACTGGTGGATGCCACCCGCGAGGAGTTTGAGCGGCGAGTTCAAAGGGGGTAGTGGCGGGGATCCCAGCGTTAGGATAGGGAGAGTACCCCTCATTCCTGATTTTGCCGATGGCGCCAAAAAGCGAGGTCGAGGGAGTCCCTGTAATGGCCCCTGCAGAGGCGCCGCACCCTGGGGAAGAAACCCAGCCAGCCAAGCCCGCTGTGGAGGATAGGCCCTCAGAATTGGCTGGGAACGGATCCCTGCTGCTCCAAGTAGGGGGGATGAGTTGTGCTGGCTGCGTCCGGACCGTTGAGCAGCTGCTCCTAAGCCAGCCTGGAGTGGTCAAGGCCAGGGTTAACTTGGTTACCGAGTCGGCCCTTGTGGAATTTGCCCCCGGGATCCAGCCTGACCCAGAACAGCTGGCCCGGATCTTGACAGAGGCGGGGTTTCCCAGCACTTTTCCCCAAAATCAGGCCCCCTTGGTAGCGGGCGAAAAGGCCCTGGACGCGCCCGCGGATCCCCTGGCCCGGCAGCGGCGGCAAACCCAAGACCAAATTCGCCAGGCCCTCGCCGCCGCTTTTTTGCTGCTGGTCTCTGCCGCTGGCCACCTGGATCTGTTCACCCGTTTGGGCTTGCCCGTTCTCAACGACGTCTGGCTGCACTGGGGGTTGGCGACGTTGACTTTTCTTGGCCCAGCTCGGGGCATTGTCCTGGACGGCTGGCGGGCGGCGCGGCGGCTGGCCCCCAACATGAACACGCTAGTTACCCTGGGATCCGGATCCGCCTACCTGGCCAGTCTGGTGGGGTTGCTGGCCCCGCAGGTGGGCTGGGAGTGCTTCTTTGAAGAGCCGGTGATGCTGCTCAGCTTCATCCTGCTGGGGCGGGCCCTGGAACAGCAGAGCCGTCTGCGGGCGGCCAGCAGTTTGCAATCGCTGCTCAGCCTGCGCCCCAGCGTTGCTTGGCGAGTCCGACCCTCTCAACGGTCAGGATCCCCAGCCGAAGACCTGAGCAAAGGCGAGCTGGCGGCAGAGCAGTGCCCCGTGGAACAGGTGCAGGTGGGAGACTGGCTGCAGGTGCGGGCTGGCGAGCAGATCCCGGTGGATGGGGAAGTAATTGCCGGCCAGGCCACGGTGGACGAGGGCATGCTCACCGGGGAATCCCTACCCGTGCTCAAACAGCCAGGGGATCCGGTCGTGGCCGGGACGGTCAACCAATCGGGGCTGCTGCTGTGCCAAGCTACGCGCACCGGCAAAGACACCACCCTGGCCCAGATCATCCGCTTGGTGGAAGAAGCCCAGGCCCGCAAGGCCCCCATCCAGGGCCTGGCCGACCGGGTGGCCGGCTACTTCACCTACGGGGTGGTGGTGCTGGCCCTTCTCACCTTCGCCTTCTGGTACTGGGTTGGGATCCCCTTGTGGGGCAGCGAGCTCCTGAGGGGGGTCGGCCTTCACTCCCCTCTGCACCTGGCGGATCACCCGCCCCACCCCACCCCTCTGCTCCTCAGCCTTAAGCTGGCCATCTCGGTGCTGGTGGTGGCCTGCCCCTGTGCCCTCGGATTGGCGACGCCGACGGCCATTCTGGTGGGCACCGGCCTGGGCGCGGAGCGGGGGCTGCTCATCCGCGGCGGCGATGTCCTGGAGAAAACCCACCGCCTGCAAACGGTTGTCTTCGACAAAACCGGCACCCTCACCCAGGGGGATCCGCACCTAACAGATTGCCTGGCCCTCGACCCCTCTCTGGATCCGGCTCGGCTGCTGCAACTGGCGGCCACGGTGGAAAGCGGCACCCGCCATCCCCTGGCCCAGGCCATTTTGGGGGCCCTCCGCGAGCGAGGACTACCCCTGCTCTCTGCCGACGAGTTTTACACTCAGCCAGGCCTGGGGGCCTCGGCGCGGGTGGAAGGGCAAGAGGTCATCTTGGCCTCCTTAGAGGGGCTGGCCGCCCTAGGGATCCCGATTTCCCCGCAAGCGCAGGCCCAAGCCCAGGCGCTGCTACAAGCTGGCAAAACGGTGGTGGGGGTGGCCGTGGCGGGATCCCTGGTGGGGCTGTTGGCGGCCCAGGATCCCTTGCGGCCTGATGCCCAGGCAACGCTGCAACAGCTCCAGAAAATGGGCCTACAGGTGGTCTTACTGACTGGGGATCGAGCCGAGGTGGCTCACCAGGTGGCCCAAGCTTTGCAGGTGCCAGGGATCCGCACCATCGCCGAGGTGCAGCCAGCCGACAAGGCTCAAGTCATCCGAGATCTGCAGGCCCAGGGCCAGAGAGTTGCCATGGTGGGCGATGGCATCAACGATGCACCGGCTTTAGCCCAGGCCGATGTGGGCATTGCCCTGCACTCTGCTACTGCTGCCGCTCTGGAGACTGCCGATATCATCCTCATGCGCAACCGCCTCTGGGACGTCGTGGAAGCCATCCGTCTCAGCCGCGCCACCTTTCACAAGATCCAGCAAAACCTCCTCTGGGCTATTGGCTACAACCTGCTGGGGATCCCGCTGGCAGCAGGGGTGCTCCTGCCCGCCTTTGGCATTGGCTTGAGCCCGGCAATGGCTGGGGGTCTCATGGCCTTGAGCTCCCTCAGTGTAACCCTCAATTCGATTCTCTTGAGGAGAACATTTGTGCCCCGTGAATTTTCGAGTAGCTACAGCTAAAAAGTGTTAGAGGCTGCGAACAACCGAACATTGATTGTTAAATATTTGTTAATCTTCCGAGTTTTTACTGAGCTGCTGACATAGCAACTGCTGCATACAAGTTAGGAAAATTTAGCAAGTTCGACTAACTCTGACTAAAAAATGCATCATCTTTAACCTTTTGCAACCTGGGCTTATGATTAAGTTCAGACTAGCCCATGAGGGCACTCTTTGGTTTTTTGCCTAACGGAGCAAGATCCGTGAAAATACTGGAGAAACTGATCCTAGAGGGGCAAGGGGAGTAAAAGTATGGCAATGCTAGGGGATCTTCAGGAATTCTCCCTGAGCGACCTATTGCATTTGATGGAGAAGGGTAAGAAATCGGGGCAATTGTCTGTCTGGGCGCCCAATGGTATCTACCGCATCTGGCTTTATCAAGGCCGGGTGATTGCCGCTTTGCCCCCTGAAGAAAAGCATCGCTTGGAAAACCTGCTGACTGGCTCTAGGCTAGTGGACAGCCAGGTGATTAGCCAGTTGGTTGCCAGGGGTCTGGAGGAACCTCTGGGGCGTTGCCTGCAGCAGCAAGGGTTGATCTCCCCTGTAGATTTGGTCAAGCTCTTTCGCCATCAACTGCAAGTGGGGCTCTACTGCCTCTTTGCCTTGGAAGCGGGCCAGTTCAGCTTCTTACCCAACGTACCGTTGCCCTATCAAGAGATGACTGGCTTAAGCAAGGAGGCTTCGGCCGTAGTTTTGGAAGGGCTGCAGCAGCTGAAGCAGGATCAACGTCGGGAAGAAAACTTGCCTCAGCCGGACAGCTACTTCTGGCGCACCAGCCTTGAGCTTCCTCTATACAAGCTTTCGCCGCTGGAGTGGTCGATCTTGGAGCAGGTCTCTCCTTCCCGCAAGCTAGCTGATCTAGCGCGGGCATTGGGGGCTGATTTGTTGGAGGTGCGCTATGCCTGCGCGCGCTTAGCTAAGCTTGGACTCATCGCTCCCTGTGAAGGCCCAATAGCTATGCCTCAGCCTTCTCTGGTGGGCACTTCTAAGGCTTCGGGAGCAAATAACCTTGGAGAGACAAGGGAGCCGGCTAAGCCCTCCTTGGTCAGCCGCCTCTCCATGCTTCTTAGGAGCATTCGCGAGAAATAGCTGGTCGAGTCAACGACTCGGGATTCAGTGTAACTGCTGCCAGGTCGGGTAGCGGGAAAGTCAGCCTTTTCCGCGACTGCATAGTTGTCCGGGGAAAATATTTGGTCGAGAATAGGATGTGTTGCGGGGATCCCTAAAACACTACGCGAGGGAGGCTGGCCATGGCCATAGTCGGAGACCTCCGGGAATTTTCTCTGCCTGACTTGTTGCAGCTAGTTGAAAGGGGCAGCAAAACAGGTCAACTTTCCGTCTGGGCCCCAAACGGCATCTACAAAATCTGGTTTTACCAAGGTCGGGTGATTGCAGCTCTGCCCCCCGAAGAGGAACATCGCTTGGAGGGTTTGCTGGCCCGCTCCGGCCTGGTTAGCGAGCGGGTGGTGGAAAAGCTGGCCTCTTTCTGTGGCCCGGAAGAGCCGCTGGGGCGGTGTCTGCAGCGGCAGGGGTTAATTTCGCCTGTGGCTTTGGCCAAGCTCTTTCGCCACCAACTGCAGGTAGGTCTCTACAGCTTGTTTGCCCTGGAAGCGGGCCAGTTCAGCTTCTTGCCTAGTGTGCGCCTGCCCTATCGCGAGATGACCGGCCTGAGCAAGGGTGCCAGTGCCGTGGTTTTGGAAGCGCTGCAGCAGCTCAAGCTGGACCAGCGTCCTGAAGAAAGTCTGCCGCAGCCGGACAGCTACTTCTGGCGCACCAGCAGCGAGCTGCCCTTGTACAGGCTTTCGCCTTTGGAGTGGGGAGTCTTGGAGGGAGTTTCCCCCTCTCGCAACCTGGCTGAGTTGGCCCGGGCGTTGGGGGCAGATCTTCTGGAAGTGCGCTATGCCTGCGCCCGCCTGGCCAAGCTGGGGCTCATCAGCCCCTGTGATGGCCCAACGGCCATTGTTCCCTCTTTGCTGGTTTCGGACAAGTTGACGGCGGTGGCAGAAAGCTTGGAAGCTGCGAAGGAAAAGCCGAGCACCAAACTACCCTCTTTCTCACAGGGAAGCGACCGGGTTAAGCCCTCCCTCGTCTCGCGGCTGGCTACTTTGCTGAGGGGGGTTCGGGATAAGTGAGAGATTTTTGAGCGAGGAGATCTTCTGGCAGATCTTTGCAGTACTATTTCTACAGCAGATAGAAGTATCAGCAAATAGATACGAGAAAAAATGACAAAAAGTCTTGAAAGCAGGGAGAGAAAGGATGGCTAATTTATCCTCTTTGCAAGCAATTCTCCAGAATTACGTTTCCAGCACGCCGGAAGTTCAAGGAGCAGCAGTGGTCACGCCAGATGGCTTGCCTCTGGCCTCTGCATTGCCAGCAGGCATGGACGAAGAAAGGGCATCGGCCATGTCGGCGGCTATGCTTTCTCTGGGGGAACGAATTGGGAAAGAGCTGAGCCGCGGAGCCATAGAGAGAATTTTTGTGCAGGGAGAAAAAGGGTACGGCGTTTTAACCAGTTGCGGACCTGACGCCGTTTTGCTGACGCTAGCCAGCCATGAAGTTAAGCAAGGCTTGCTCTTTTTGGAAATGAAGCGAGTGGCCGCAAGCATTGCAGAAGCGATGAAGTAGGCAAGCTAAGCAGGGAAGCTGGGTTTTGATTTTCGCTTGATTTTGAGGGAACTATGACTATCAAACCTTTGGAGCTGCTACAAGTCTTGATCTCGCGCACCGAATTTACAGACGAAGACAGGAAGATTTTGCAGCAAAGTGCCGACTGGGGCAGCAGCATCGCCACAGAAATGTCGGATGCCTTTTACGGCTATTTGGATCGCGATGCTGAGATGGCAGCTGTTATTGCTAAGCACAACCGGCAACGGCTGGGCCAGACTTTTACGGACTGGTTTAAGGAAATGTTTACAGGCATGGACAACTGGGGCCCCCAGTACGCCGAGCGCCGCTGGAAAATTGGCCTAGTTCATGTGCGCGTTGGCATTGGCCCTCAACACGTGGTGCCGGCCATGGCCACGGTTGTGCAGGAGGTGAGCCGCCGGCTGGTCAAAGAGGGCAAGCCCGAGCAACTGCGGATGAGCCTGAGCAAGGTCTGCATGATCGATCTCTCCTTTATCGAGCAAGCCTATCTGGAGGTGGCTTACAACGCTGTGCAGCAGGAAACGGGCATGAGCGAGGCGTTGTTTAAGCGTCTTATTGCCACCGGCGCCAGCAACTTAGCTTCTTAATTCGGCAAGGGCTCTAGGGGCAGATTTAGGCTAGGGGTTTAGGGCAGGGGCTGACTATGGACAACATTCTCCGCATCGTCGTAACCGGGCCGGTGGGGGCTGGAAAGTCCACTTTTATCCGCACCATTAGTGAGATCGAAGTGGTCGATACAGATCGCAAGGCCACCGATGAGGTGGCAGAGCTGAAGCAGAGCACAACGGTCAGCATGGACTTTGGCCGCCTGAGGATCGGAGAAGAGGAAGAAGAGATGTGGCTGCATCTCTACGGCACCCCCGGCCAGGCCCGCTTCAGCTTTATGTGGGATATTTTGATCCGGCGCGCCCATGGGTACATCCTTTTGGTGCCCGCCCACCTGCCCGGTCAGTTTCGCAACGCTCAGGCTATTCAAGCTTTCATGAAGGCGAGGACAGATGTTCCCTCGGTTATTGGGATCACCCATGTCGATCACCCCAATGCCTGGGATCCAGAAGACATTTTGCTGATCTTGAACAACCAATCGATTCCCCACACGACCCTAAATGCCCAAGAGCCGGCCTCTGTGGCCAATACTCTGCTCCTATTGGTTGAGCAACTGATGCCCCAGGTGGTTGTCTGAGAGGGGGTAGCTGAGACGGCTCGACCTGCTCCGATTTCTCTTAGATGCTGACTCCGCAGCAGAAGATGCTAAGAAATGTTAAGCTAAGGAGGACTGGGATCAGGTAAGCTTCATGGAGTCTCTTTACGCTGGCGGCGAGTTTTCCCGTAGCTTTGTCAACCCCCCTATCTACTCGGCCATTGCCCTGCTCAGCTTCTTCGCGGTTATTTTCGGCATCATCTTTAAAGACAAGTTGGAGTACCAGGTAGCTCTTTGGCAGCAGAACCGAGAGAGCCAGGGGCAGATTCGCTACCGCACGCCGGGGGTGATCCTCACCTATACTCTCTGCTGTGTGTTTACCTTCGGCTTTGTGGCTGCCTGTTTGAACGTGTTTGGCCTATCTTTGGGCTTGGCTGCTCTGGTGGGCGGGATCCTTGTCTTCAGCACAGCAGGATTGATCTGGTGGCGGCTGGGATCCCTGATGGAGCTGTTGGCGGTGGGGGGATCCCAAGCGGTTGACATCGACTCCTACGGGGCAGGAGCTGTTTTAGATCCTGAGGCAGCGACGCCCACGGAAGGAAAATAGGGTACTGATGCAGAACTTTTGGCAGGCCGTCGCTCAGCACCTTTCTGAAATCACAGGGGATCCCTTGCGTCCTCTACACTACCGTCCTGTGGGCGGGGGCAGCATCAACGCTGCCTACCGGCTCTCCTGTGTGCTCCAAGCTTTTTCTGCCCAGGAAACTAGGGACTACTTTGTTAAAGTGGCACGGGGAGGAGAGGGAGCGCTGGAGATGTTTGCGGCGGAAGCGGCAGGCCTGCAAACTTTGGCGGCAGCCAAGGCTGTGCGGGTGCCGCAGCCGATGGCCTGGGGATCCGTCGGTGGGCAAGCCTACCTGGTGTTGGAATATCTGGAGCTGACCTCGCCCCGCCCCCAAACGGGGAGTCTGCTGGGATCCCAGTTGGCCCAGTTACACCGCACGCTCTCCCCCAACGGCCACTACGGCTGGGATCGCAACAACACCATCGGCTCGACGCCGCAGATCAACAGTTGGCGACAGAACTGGCTGGACTTCTACCGGGAACAGCGACTGCTCTACCAGGTCAAGCTGGCTTGTCAGCGGGGTTACCGCGGCGCGTGGGTGGCGCAAGCCGAGCGGGTAATGGCGGAGCTAGAGACTTTCTTTCTGGACTACCGACCCGTCCCGTCTCTGCTGCACGGGGATCTCTGGGGCGGCAACTACGGCGCCTTGCCCGACGGCTCGCCGGTGATTTTTGACCCAGCCACCTACTACGGGGATCGGGAGACGGATCTGGCGATGACTGAGCTTTTTGGCGGCTTCCCGGCGGAGTTCTACCGGGCCTATCAAGAGGCCTATCCCCTGGACGAGGGGTATCCTCACCGCAAGCCCCTCTACCAGCTCTACCACTGGCTCAACCATCTCAACTTGTTTGGAGAGGGTTACCTGGGCTCAGTGCAGCGGGCCTTGCAGCAATGCTTACGCTTTCTTGCATAGTCTTGTTCTACTCCCTCGCCTACGCTTAGTTACTGGGATAGCCAGCCGGCAGCTAGCGGCTCTTCTCTGGCGTCGCTTCCCCGGCCATGACCACAGCCCCCATATCTCCCAGCAGGCGAGACTGGTTGCGCAATACCCCCAACAGGTTCAGCCGGTTGGCCCGCAGCCTGGGATCCGGATCCATGACCAAAACCGCCTCGAAAAAACGATCCACTGCGGGGGCTGCTGCCTGCAGGCCCTCCACCAGTGGGGTAAAGTCTCCTTGGAGGGCTGGCTCCACCCCCAGGCGGTAAACCCTCTGGCAAGCCTCGTACAGCTCCCGTTCTGCCGCCTCCTGCAACAGGTCGGCATCCACAGCCGCTGCCGGATCCAGCACGGCGCTGTCCAAGTCTCCCTGGGCGGCCAGGCGGGCACAGCGATTGAGGGTGGGGTAGAGATCCGCCAATTCCCCGGTGGCTCGCAGGTGTTGCAGGTACTCAGCCCGCAGCAGGGTGAGGGGCAGGTTGGCTAAGGCTCGCCGAGGGAGGTCGGACTTTGCTGGCTCCCCCTCTTGCAGCGCTTCTGGATCCCCAACCACTGCCCTGACCAGGTCGTAATCAATCCGCTTTTCCTCCTGCAGAAGGATTTGCAGCCGCTGCAGCAAAAACTCCTGCAAAGCCTTCAAGGTCTTCTCGTCGCCTGCCGCGTAGTCCTGCACCACCCTCTGCAACAGGGAGTTGAAGTCAAAGGTCCAGCCGGCATCCCAGGCAATCAACACCAGGCTGTTGGCGGCCCGCCGCAGGGCAAAGCGATCCGAAGAACCAGTAGGGATCTGCCCCAAGCGAAACATGCCCACCAGGGTATCGAGGCGATCCGCCCAGCCCACCACCCGTCCGGTTAAAGAGGCGGGCAAGGCCTCCCCTGCCCCCAGGGGCCAGTAGTGTTGTTCGATCCCCTCTGCCACGGCTTCAGGCTCGCCGTCCTGGCGGGCGTACTCGGCGCCCATGATCCCCTGCAGCTCCGGGAACTCGTACACCATTTGGGTCACCAGATCCGCCTTGCACAGGTAAGCGGTGCGATCCACCAGCGCCTGCTCCTGGGGATCCAAGTTCAGGGCAGCGGCAATGAGGCGGCTGATGTGGCGGATGCGCTCCACCTTGTCCCGCATGGATCCCAGCCCTTCGGCAAAAGTAACCGCCTGCAGGCGTTCCACCCGCTGCGCCAAGGGGATCCGCCGATCCTCTTCGTAGAAAAAGCGGGCATCGGCCAGGCGTGCCCGCACCACACGGCTGTTGCCTGCCCCGATCCGCTCCGATTGCCGGGGGTCGCCGTTGGAGATGGTGATGAAATAGGGCAGCAGTTTCTGGGGATCCCGGCCATCCCGCACTGGGAAGTAGCGCTGGTGGGTGATCATCACCGTCTCGATCACCGCCACGGGCAATCGCAAAAACTCCGGCTCAAAGCGCCCCAGAACCGCCGTCGGCCACTCCACCAACTGCACCACCTCCCGCAGCAGAGAGGAAGGGATCTGCGCTTGCCCGTTCACCTGCCTGGCCAGCTTGGCCACCTCCGCCTGGATGTGCGCTGCCCGCGCCGCCGGATCGGGGCTGACCCCGGCCGCTTGCATTTGCTGAACATAGCTCTCGGCCCGCTCCAGGACAACCTGCTGGGATCCCAGGACGCGGTGCCCCCGACTCACCCGCCCCGCCACCAGGCCCGGCAAAGGATTTCCCTCGGAGGTAGGCCAGAGCAAAGGCAACACCTGATCCTCCCAAAGGGAAACCAGCCAGCGGATGGGACGGGGAAACTTCAGGTCTCCATAGCCCCAGCGCATCAGCCGTTCGCCGCTCAAGCTGGTGATCCAGGTGGGCGCCAATTCCTGGAGCACCGCCGCCGTCGGTCGGCCCCGCACCCGCTGCACGGCAAAGACAAAGGATCCCTTGCCCACTTGCCGGATTTCCAGGCTGCCGGGATCCACCCCTTGTTTTTGGGCAAATTTTTCCCCGGCAGGGGTGAGCTGGCCATCTTGGTAGGCGACCTGAACCGGCGGCCCCTTCACCTCCAAAGTGCGATCCGGCTGCTGGGTGGGCAACCCCTGCAACAGAACCGCCAGGCGGCGTGGCGTGCCGAAAAGCTGCATCTGCTCGGCCTGCAGATGGGCTTCTGCCAAAGAGGCCGGGATCCCCGTCCTCCACTGCTCTAGGGCCGAATCCACAAAACTAGCTGGCAGCTCCTCACAGCCAACTTCCAGCAAATAGGCAACCATAGGCTCCGCCCGGCGCTAGCGACGTCTTTCCTCGGCGAGGGTGGGTGTTGATCGCGATTTCTCAGTCTAGCAGGGGAAGCGGGCTGCCGTTTGAGCCAGTCTCACTAGCCCTAGTACCAAGTGGAGTCTCCTGCCGCCAGAACACTCTCCTGCAAACGCGGCGGGTGGGCAGCAGGCAGATGCACCACGATCATGGGGAGGTCGGGACGATGGCGGGCGATGATCTCCGGCTCGCGGCTTAGGCGAAAGCGGCTGCGGGCTTCGCTGAGCACTCCCACCAACATATCCCCCGGCTGCAGGGCTTTGAGCACCTCGGCCACCAACCCCCCCTGCACCCGCTGTACCGGCAGATGGGCATAGCTTGCCGCCCCCGGGCCCGGAGAGCGCTCCCGCAGCGGTCGGGTTTGCACTAAGAGAAGCTGCAGCGCCGCTTTCAACTCCCCAGCCAGCGTCTGCGCCAGCCCAATCGTCTGCTGCAGGGATCCGGAAGACACTTCCAACTCGGGGGCTGCCAAGAGGATGCGCTGTGTCGTCTCGATCGGGACGGGAAACCGTGTAATCAACACCGGGATCCCCACCTGGCGCACCACCGCATCGATGACGCTGCCGAAGAAATTCTCCGCATAGGTGGAGTAGCCCTTCCAGCCCAGGATCACCAAGGTCGCCTGCCGTTCTGCTGCCGAGCGAACGATCCCTTTTTCCACCGAGTCATCCACCCGGCGAATGGCTTCCACTCGGGCCACGGCGCTGTGGGCCAGAGCTTCGGCAAAGGTCAACAATTGCTCTTGCCGGGCCAAAGCTGCCGGCGAGATCCCGGCGCGGTCAGACAAGACGTGCAGCGGCAGCAGCGTCCCCCCTTCTTTTTTGACCAAAATCAACGCCAACCGCAGCAGGTTGCTTTCGGTATCGGGGTTGGCCACCGGCACCAAGACGCGGGATCCCCAGGCCGGTTTGGGCAAGTCGCCGGCTTCTGCCGCCACCTCCGCAGGCTGGAGTTGCTCGCCCCAGCGGGCCACGATCCAAGGCGAGGCAATGCAGGTAACCAGGATCATGGCGATGGTGCCGTTCACCGTCAGCTCATCCACCAACTCCACGTTAAAGGCCACCGTGATCGCCGCCAAAGTAGCCGCTGCCTGCGCTACCGACAGGCCGAACATGACCATGGCGCTGGCCAAGCGCCAGCCGAACAGTTGGGCCGGGATCCAAGCGGCCAGAAACTTGCTCACCACCTCCGCTGCGATCATCACCCCGCCCACCAGCAGCGTGCGCGGCTCGCCGAAGAGGATGCCGGGATTGATCAGCATCCCCACCGAGATCAAGAAAAACGGCACAAACAACGTGTTGCCGATAAACTGAATGCGGTTCATGAGGGGGCTGAGCTGGGGGATGATGGGGGTGATGGCCGTCCCGGCCAAAAAGGCGCCCACCACCGGCTCAATGCCGATCAACCCCGCTCCGTAGGCCACCACGAACAAGGTGGCAATCACAAAGGTAAACTCTGCCCCCTCGTCGTGGCCAAAGCGCCGGAAAAACCAACCGCCCAGCTTGGGCACCCCCCAGAGGGTGGCCAAGGTGTAGAGGGCAATCGAGGGGATCAGCGTCAGCCAAAATTGCAGCGTCAGCTCGCCTTGGTGGGCGCGCACCACCACCGCCAGCACCAACAACGCCAAGACATTGGTAATTAGCGTCGCCCCCAAGGTGGCCGTCACCGTCTGCAAGCGCATCAGGCCCAACTTGGAGACGATCGGCAGGGCGATGAGGGTATGGGAGGCAAAACACGAGGCCACCAGCACCGCCGCCAGAAAGCCATACCCAATGGCCAACATGGCTGCTGTGCCGATGAGCATGGGCAACAGAAAGGTGAGCGCCCCGAAGATGGTGGCCTTCCCGGCATTGAGCTTCAAATCTTCCAGACTGGTCTCCAGCCCCGCCATGAACATGAGAAACAACAGCCCCACCGTGCCCAGCAGGATGATGGTCTCGTCCCGCCGCAAGATGCCCAAGCCGTAGGGCCCCACCACCAGCCCAGCCAAGATTAACCCGATGATCCCCGGCAGGCGCAGCCGCTCAAATAGCAAGGGAGCCACCAGCATGATGGTCAGGATGATCAAAAACACCAGCACCGGATTCTCAACAGGGCCGATCAGGGCTAGAGGGATCCCCGAAATTTGCAGCCAGTTAGCCAGCATAAATCACCCGACAGACAGCTAATGAACAGACCCGGCAAAGCGCCCGCATGAGTCTATCAGATTCCCTCGGCTCTAAAGTAGATCTCTGTAGTCCACAGTCTTTGTCCAGCCTTCAATCGCTGGCAGGGCGTTTAATAATAAATATTTAATAAGTATTCAAAAGTAAGTACATCGGACACATTAAGCAGTGAAAACAGCTTGGCAGTAGTGCCCAGAGAAAGGCAAGAGAAACTCCCGAGAAACACGCATTAAAATTCAGAGGGTACATGCTCCTAGGCTGCCTATGCACCAGCTTGCTCCTGGAAAAGTAATCGGCCAGCGCTATCAACTGGTTCACAGCATTGCAGCGGGCGGCATGGGGCGGGTGTTCAAGGCTGTCGATACGCGCCTGTTCAACCGTCCGGTGGCGGTCAAGCTGTTGCACCAAAACTTGGCAGGCGATGACAACACCCGACGCCAGTTGCACAAACGTTTTCAGCAGGAAATTCGCATCAGCACGCTGCTGGGGGAGCACCCTGCCATTGTTAAGGTGCTGGATTACGGTCTAGAGAACGACCAACCTTACCTGGTGATGGAATACCTAACGGGGCGCAGTTTGGGGGAGCTAATGCTCAAGCAGCCGGTGCTGCCGCCTCAACAGGTGGTGAGGATGGCCCGCCAAGTGTGTGCCGGTCTCTATTACGCCCACAACTTGGAGACCGAGCAAGATGGCCACCTCATCAAGGGGGTGATCCATCGCGACATCAAGCCCAGCAATCTCTTTGTCTTGAAAGATGAGACCCTGGGGGAGACGGTCAAGATCCTGGATTTCGGCATTGCCAAGCTGCTCAGCGATGTTTCCCTGGCCCTCGGCACCCAAACCACCGGCTTTTTGGGCACAGTGCGCTACGCCTCTCCCGAACAGGTGCGCGGCGAGGAACTGGATCCCCGCTCCGATATCTACTCGTTCGGCGTGGTGCTCTACCGCATGCTGACCGGTCAACACCCCCTAAAACCGAAGACCGATTCTTTTCCCGGTTGGTACGAGGCCCACAATTACCAACAGCCTCGGCCCTTCGACCGCTCCCAGTTGCCCCATGAGATCCCGCCGGCGCTGGAGGAAGTGGTGCTTGCTTGTCTGGCTAAAGATCCCGGCCAGCGGCCCCCGAATATGAAGCTCCTCAGCGACCAATTGGAGGGATCCCTGCAATCTGACAGCAGCGCCGGCTCTGCCCTCACCCCCCCTCCAACAACCTCGCCCTTTTCCGAGCGCACCCTGGCAGCCCTCGATGGTCAGGAAGGCGCCCATCGGCTCAGCGCCCAGCCGGAGCCCAAAGGTAGGCCGCTCCCCCTCTGGGGAGGGATAGCCCTTTTGGCCGCCATTGCCGGGAGCACTTTTTGGGGCCTGCGTCTGCTCTTGGATCCGGGCACAGGCATGGAGAGACCGCCTGCCGTTCCGCTGCCCCCTGCCACCGATGGGCAGCAAGCCATCCCGGAGCCGCTGCTGGACTGGCTGCTGCGGGATCCAGCGGGTGAGCCAGCGTTTGAAGATGATCCGGATCCGGCTCGGGACAACCCTCAAGACCCTCCTCAACCCGAACCCACGCCCACACCGGCAACCGCCCCAGCACCCCCGCCCACTTCGCCGCCCCCCCCACCCACCCCTGTCCCCGCTGCGCCCCCGCCCCGACCGGTTGCAGTGCCCACACCCGCTGCTCCACCTTCTCCAGCTCGTGTCCCAGCCAAGCCTCTCCCCCCACAGCCCATCAACCAACCCTTGTTTCCCCAAGTGAACCGGGTTGCTCCAACTTCTGCTCCCCTTGCAGCCCCTCCAACCCAACCTCCCACCCCTGGCTTTCTGGAGCGGTTGCGCGAGGAGCGGGAACGCTTGGGGAAAGACTAGGCGCAAAAAAGGGATCCCTGAGGATCCCCTAGCAAAGAGCTGGGCAAGGCTAGTCCTCGATGGGATCCCCCGTCAGAGGATCCCAGAAGAGAGTCAGTCAGGCAGCAGCCAGCCGGGCATTGGCGGCATCCCAGTTCACTAGGTGCTCCAGGTAGGCGCTGATGAAGTCGGGCCGCCGGTTTTGGTAGTCCAGGTAGTAGGCGTGCTCCCAGACATCCAAAGTGAGCAGGGGCACTTGGCCGTGCACCAGCGGGTTTTCGGCGTTGGGGGTTTTGGTAACCTTGAGGGTGCCGTTGTCCAGCACCAGCCAGGCCCAGCCGCTGCCAAACTGGGTGGCCGCCGCCGTTTTGAAGGCCTCGACAAACTTGTCGTAGCCGCCAAAATCGGCGTTGATCTTGTCGGCGATGGGCCCCGTCGGCGCGCCGCCCCCACCTGGCTTCATGGATTCCCAGAAAAAGGTGTGGTTCCAGACCTGGGCGGCATTGTTGAAGATGCCCACTTTGTCGGGATCCCCAAACGTGGTCTTGATAATTTCTTCTAGCGACTTATTGGCCAGCTCGGTGCCTTCGATCAGCTTGTTTAGGTTGGCCACGTAGGCGGCGTGGTGCTTGCCGTGGTGGTAGGAGAAGGTTTCCGCCGACATATAGGGCTTGAGGGCGTCGGCAGGGTAGGGCAGAGCCGGGAGTTCAAAAGCCATAATCGTCTGTCCTCTGTGTCTTGTGCAAAGAATGCAAGAAAGGACGCAGCGAAGGCAAAGATAAATCGGACAACGGCGTTACCTTTCTTTGCAGTCTTAGTGTAACTCAGAATGATTACGCTTTGGGATCCCCTCGCCATTTCCGTGCAGGCTGAGACCGTCCCCTCCTCTCCAAGCAGGGGGCCAGAGCTAACGGGATCCCTCCCGCAGCAGCTCGATCAGCAGGGGAGCGACATCCCTGAGCAGGGGGATCAAAACCGCCGTGATGGCGGCAATGGTAACCACATTGCGGGTGAAGTTGAGGGTATCGCGGCTGAGCTGGAAAAACCGCTCGTCCCAGCGTTTGACCTCGGCCTCCAGACGTTCTTCGGCGCCAGCAATGCGTTCCTCGGCTTTGGCAATGCGTTCCTCGGCTCTGGCAATGCGTTCCTCGGCTCTGGCAATGCGCTCCTCGGTGCCGGCAATGGTTTGCATCAGCTCTTGGTTTTGCCGGGCCAGTTGGGCGATGGCCTGAGCGTTGGCCTCGACAGTGCGCTCGATGCGCGCCAGCCGCTCCTCGCTGTAGCTCATGGTCGGGGAGGGGGAAATTGATGCGGGCTGGGAAAGTCCTGGGGTGGGATCCCTTGCAGGGCCTCGCTCATGAAGCGCTTCCAGGTGGGGGCAACAAAGGCCCCGCCGGCGGTGCCGGGCAGCATGGGGGAGTTGTTGTCGTTGCCGATCCAAATGGCGGTGGACAGTTGCGGCACATAGCCGATGAACCAAGCGTCGCGGAAATCAGAGGTGGTGCCGGTTTTGCCGGCCACCGGGCGCCCATCGTCCAGACGGGCCGCCGTCCCCGTGCCCTGGGTCACCACCCCCTTGAGGATCTGGTTGAGGGTGGCCACCGCCCAGGGATCCAAAACCCGCTGCGGCTGGGGCTTGGCCTCGAAGAGAATCTGACCGTTGCGATCCACCACCTGAGCCAAGAGAGTTGGCTCCACCCGGTAGCCGCCATTGGCAAACACCGCATAGCTGGCGGCCATTTCCAGGGGGCTGACGCTGGCCGAGCCCAGGGCCGTGGCCAAGTTGGGAAACATCTCGGCACTGATGCCCGTGGCCTGGGCTGCCGCAATGACGTTGCGGATCCCGACTTCATCTGCCAGCTTGACGGTGGGCACGTTGCGGGAGAGCTCCAAGGCGCGGGCAAAGGTGAGGGGGCCGTAGAAGGTGTTGTCGTAGTTTTTCGGGCTGTAGGGAGGCGAGCCAGGATAGGTGATGGGAGTGTCGTAGAGGATGCTGTTGGGCCCGTAGCGGCCGGTAGCCAGAGCCGCGTAGTACACATAGGGCTTAAAGGTGGATCCCGTTTGGCGAAAGGCTTGGGTGGCGCGGTTAAATTGGCCCCGTTGGGCGTTGATGCCGCCCACAAGGGCCTTGACGTAGCCTGTGCGGGGATCCACCGCCGCCAGAGCCATCTGATCAGCCCGGCGAGTGGCGGTAAGGCGAGGCCCGTCTTCGTTGACAATGCGCTGGGCAATGCGCTGCAGCCGCAGGTCGATAGTGGCCTGAACCCGCAGCCCCCCCTGGAGGATGGCCTGCTCGCCATAGCGGCGCCGCAGCTCTGCCTCAATGGCGTCGGTAACCGCCGGGGCGTTGCTCTGGAAGGAGGTGATGCGGCCCAAGGTCAATTCTTGCTCCCGTGCCGCCTGGGCCTCTTCCGGGGTAACCCAGTTCAGCTCCACCAGGCGATCCAGCACCAGCCGCTGCCGTCGCTTGGCCCCTTCCAGGTTGCGAAAGGGGCTGAGGATTTCCGGGGCCGGCAGGATCCCGGCCAACATCGCTGCTTCCGCCAAGTTCAGTTCCGCCGCATCCTTGTTGAAGTAGCTGCGGGCCGCCGCCTGGATGCCGTAGAGGTTGTGCCCCCAGTACACCTGGTTGAGGTACATCTCCAGGATCTCGTCTTTGGTAAAGACTTGCTCCAGCCGCACCGCCAGCACAATCTCGGCCACCTTGCGGCTGAGGGTGCGCTCCGGCCTCAAAAACAGGTTCTTCACCAGTTGCATCGTCAGGGTGGAGCCGCCTCCTGCCGAGCCCAACCCCCCTTCAACACTGCCCAGCAGCGCCCGGCCCAAACTGACCGGGTTGATGCCGGGGTGGGTGTAGAAGTGGCTGTCTTCAATGGCCAGCAGGGCTTTTTTCATCTCCGGCGAGACCTCTTCCAGCGAGATCACTTCCCGGTTGGCTTCCCCGTGCAAGCTGGCAATCGGCTCGCCGCGAATATCGACAATGTGGGTGGTGGCCACCGGCACGTAGTCCCGCAATTGATGCACATCGGGCAGGTTGCGGAAGCTGATGGCCAACCCCATCAAGCCGGCAGCCGTCGCTGTAGATCCCAAGAGCAGGGATCCCAGCAACAGGTTGCCCACCGTGGCGGCGGCCTGAGCTCTCCAGGAGGGGCGAGCGGGTCGGGCGGCGTCGGCATACTCGTCATACCCCGGAAAGGGGCGGCTGTAAGGATGCTGCGAAGCCGAATTCCTAGCCCAGCGGGCCGATGGTCTGCGACCGTAGGTCACCTCAAAAACCCCGTCACTTCAGCGTTGCGGAGCGACCGCAAGTCTGACCCATTATAGGGCGGCGCTTCTTAGGCCGGCAGGGGATCCTTTCCCTCTCTGAGTGGGCCAAATCCGGGTGAGCGTGGGGGGTTTCCGAGTGCTTTGTCTGCTGGCTGCTGGGATCCCCAGTTCCCTACCAGCCCGGATCTCGACATGCTGTTTCGCAGGGCAGGCGGCTGCCTCGCCGCTATCTCGCCCCAGAAGGGCGGCAAGATTGTTATCGACGTGCGAAAAACTCAGTTAGAACTGCTTAGCAAACTTTTCTGCAAAAGGGATCCCTGTCCCACCGCGTTGAGATCTTGCGCCTGGAAGCGCTATCTCGATATCCAGGACTCTTGTCATTGGCAGTGTTGGCAGGGCCAGAAGATCCAGGACAGCGTCTTGCCAGGTGGCTAGAGCAATAGCCGAGATACGAAACTGCGGCAAGAAGAGGAAGTATCTGGGGTGTTTCCACATCCCTTCCCGCAAGCGGGCCATAGGTCTGGGAGTTGGGGTTACGGCGTCCCCTGCGATGCAAACCGCATGCTCTGGGCAGCTCGGCAAGTGGGAGCCATCCCACAAGCTGAGAAAGACCCCCCTGGCAGAGCGCTGCGCGGAAGCAAGCTATAGCCGTGGGGAGAACATCAAGGAAGACCTGTCTGAGACCTTCCGCTGCAAGGGAGATGTCTGCGCCGGCAGCGCTCTGGATCCCGGAAGGAAGCTGTAGGCTGGATTAGGTTCTCGATGCAACGGGCCGAGTTCGACCAACCTTGACTGCTACTGATTGGGGATCCCGGCGCAACTTGCCTGAGCAAATCGGCTCGATGCAGGGGCCACGGGTTTTGATCTGTGGCTACCACGGCTACGGCAATGCCGGCGACGAGGCGTTGTTGCTGGCCCTACTGCGGCAACTCCAGCAGTTGTCCGGCCCTGTACAGCCGGTGGTGCTCTCTCCTCGCCCCGCGGAAACGGCTGCCACCTATGGGGTACTGGCCTGCCCGCGCTTCGATGGCTGGGCTTTGCGGCGCTATCTGAGGCAGTCTCAAGCTTTTATCTGGGGTGGGGGCGGCCTGCTGCAGGATCGCACCAGTTGGCGCAGCCCCCTCTACTACCTGGGACTGATGCTCTGGGCCCAGCGGCGGGGGCTGAAAACCTTGGCCTGGGCCCAGGGGATCGGGCCGTTGCAGCGGGGCTGGATCCGCGAGCTGGCCCGCCGCGCTCTAGCAGGTTGTACAGCCATCAGCGTGCGCGACGCCGTTGCTTCTCAATGGCTGCGAGCCTGGGGGATCCCCCATCAGGTGGCCCCGGATCCGGTTTGGGGCCTGCCCTCCAAAACCCTGCCGGAGTGGGAAAGATGGCCTCAGCCCCGCATTGCCGTGGTCTTGCGGCAGCATCCCCAGCTCACTCCAGCGCGATTGGAGATTTTGGCTGAGGGCCTGAGACGCCTCCAGGCTGCCACCGGAGCTTATCTGCTTTTGCTGCCCTTCCAACTGGCTCCGCCTGGATCCCCCGACCTGGGGCCAGACTACCGCTTGGCGCAACGGCTGCAACAGCGCTTGCCCGGCCACAGCCAGGTGTTGGAAATTCGGGATCCCTATCTTTTAAAGGGGGTCTTTCGGGGGGTGAAATTGGCAATTGTGATGCGCTACCACGGCCTGGTGATGGCGGCAGCCGAGGGCTGTGCCTGCTTTGGCCTCAGCTACGATCCCAAGGTGACAACGCTGCTTGAGGAATTGGGCATGCCCGGCTGGGATCTCGAGGCGATCCCAGAGGATCCGGAAGCTTTGCACCGGGCTTGGTTGGCCTGCTATGCCGATGGGCCGGCCCTCGGCCCTGACCAAGTGGCCGTTTGGGTGGAGCGATCGGCCCAGCACGCCCAGTTGTTGAGGCAGCACCTCCACTGGCAAGCAGCGGGGAGTTGAGAGCTCCTACCCTGTTGACCGAGACAATGGCGGCCTAGGCCCCGCCCTTCAGGGCTTGGAGTGTTCCCCGCTGCCAGTGTGGATTCAGGCAGCCGTCCTTGTCGAGATTCGCTCTACCCTGGGAATAGGGTGCCAAGCCAAATCCCCTCCCATGAGTGCCGAGATTCAACCCTGTACGCGCCAACAGATCCTGATCGGGATGGGCCTGACCAGCCTGATCGCGGCGGTGATCGCCGGCCTCTGGATCTGGCTGGGATCCCTGCGCGTGCCCTTCCGTTGGGATCCGCTGGCCGTTGCCTGGGGAACGGCGCTGGGGCTGGGGGTGGCGCTGCTCAGCTGCGGGGCTTACTGGCTTTGGCCGGCCTATCGCCGGGCGGCTTCCGCCTACTTGCACCTGGTGGCGGATCCCCTGCAGTGGTCAGATATCTTCTGGGTGGGGGTGCTGCCGGGCTGGAGCGAGGAATGGCTGTTTCGCGGCGTGCTGATGGGATCCCTGGTGGCCAGTCCCTTGGGGTGGACGGGCGGGATCCTCTTGAGCGGCCTCTTGTTTGGGGTTTTGCATTGGCTGGGATGGCAGGGTTGGCCCTATGCCGTCTGGGCCAGCGCCGTGGGCGTCCTCCTGGGGCTGGGCGTGTGGCTGTCGGGAAACCTGCTGGTGACCATCGTCGCCCATACTCTGGTTAACTGGATTGGGGTTTGCCTTTGGAAATGTTCCGCCTTGCCAGCCGAATCCTGATCGCGTCAGCGGGCCGTAGGCCTTTCGCGTGAGCGGGCCGTAGGCCTTAGTTGCCGACGTCGCCGCCACCAATTCCCCCTCTCCCTCTGGGGGAGGGGCCGGGGGTGAGGAGAATTATCTCGATGCCAAGCCGAGGGATGTTAAAGCCTTTGAATTGGATTTTGGGATCCTTCCCGGGGCTGCAGGTGGGGCGATCCTTGCTGCTTATTGGCCTGGGGGTGTACGGCTACCTGCTCTGGCTGGGCTGGTTTCAATCGGAGCGGCTGATCTTTTTGCCTCGCCCCGCCAGCTACCAGGATGGGGATGCCATTTTCAAGCTCACCACCGCCGATGGCCTGCAGATTTCGGCGGTGTATCTGCACAACCCCGAAGCCACCTATACCCTCCTCTACAGCCACGGCAACGCCGAGGACTTGGGAGATATCTTGCCGCGCCTGGCTGGCCTGCAGCAGGGGGGGTTTGCCGTCTTGGCCTACGACTACCGCGGCTACGGCACCAGCGAAGGGATCCCTTCCGAAGCCGGTGCCTACAAGGACATTGAGGCCGCCTACGCCTATCTGGTGGAGCAGGGGATCCCGCCGGAGCGGATTTTGGTTTACGGACGCTCGGTGGGGGGCGGGCCCTCGGTTTACTTGGCAGCCCAAAAGCCGGTGGGGGGTCTGATCCTGGAATCGACCTTTGTAACTGCTTTTCGCGTCTTGACCCGCATCCCGCTGCTGCCTTTTGATCGCTTCGACAACCTCAGCCGCATCGCCCAGATCAACTGCCCACTGCTGATTTTGCACGGCACCCAGGATCGCTTGATCCCCTTCTGGCATGCCGAAGCCCTTTACCAAGCGGCACGGGATCCCAAGCGTTTGGTGCCCATCGAGGGAGCCGATCACAACAATTTGCTACAAGTGGCCGGGGAGCGCTACCTGCCCATCCTGCACCAATTTGTGGCCGAGCTGGTGGATCCCGAGCATCCTTTCTCCAAGCAGCCGGCTAAGTAGCGATAAACACAGTGTTATGATGTCCCTGTTTTGTTAGCTAAGACCCAGAGGGTACTGGTTACAGAAGCAGCAAATCCAGGCGACTCTTTTGCCCTGGGCTTTCCCGCTGCTTTTATTCGCTGTTGGTTGACCGAAGAAGGCGGTTTTCAAGGCCATGCTTCAGGAGATTCTCAGCTTCCAACTGCTGGGCAACCCCCTTTGGAACTACCTGCTGGTATTTTTCATCTTTGTAGTCGGGATCTTCGCCATCCGCACTGTGTTGCGGGGCTTGGTTCTCCGAACCTTGGCAGGTTGGTTCTCTAAACTCAGCGGGATCCCCGGCAATACTCCTATTCAACTAGTAGAGCGCTACCTGATCCCTTTGCTCTACCTGGCTCTGATTTACGTCTGTTTGAGCAGCCTAAATTTGGCCACCGTCCTGCGGCAAACTCTGGACATCCTGGCCACTGTCGTTGGCACCTACTTGGGCATCAATCTCCTCAGCGCCAGTGTAGAGTATGCTCTGCGCATTTACCTGATGCGCAAAAAAGGCGATGCCACCACCGAGCAAAGCTTGCTGTTGCTCTCCCCTCTGATCCGGGTGGTGTTTACCCTTATCGGTATCTTGTTTCTGCTGGAAAATCTGGGTTTTGATGTGGCAGCACTGGTGGCCAGCTTGGGCATTGGCGGTATAGCCATTGCTTTGGCGGCGCAAGGAGTCTTACAGGATCTGTTTGCCTATATCTCTATTTTGATGGATCGGCCTTTCGAGATTGGGGATTTTATAATTTTGGGCGATTTTATGGGATCCGTAGAGTACATCGGCATCAAAACCACGCGCCTACGCAGCTTGGGCGGAGAGCAGATCGTGATGGCCAATACCGATATCACCGGATCCCGAATTCGCAACTACAAACGTATGCAGCGGCGGCGGGTGGTTTTTGGCTTTGGCGTTGTTTACGAAACTCCCCCCGAAAAGCTGCAGGCCATTCCAACCTTGGTGAGACAAATTATCGAAGCCGAGCCCAACGCCCAATTTGACCGCGCCCACTTCGCCGCCTACGGAGATTTCAGCCTCAATTACGAAGTGGTTTACTACGTGCTCAGCCCAGACTACAACCTCTACATGGATGTGCAGGAGCGCATCAACTTGGCTCTGAAGCGAACTTTTCAGGAACAGGGAATCGAATTTGCCTACCCAACGCAGTTGCTCTACCTGAGCTCGAAGCAGCAGGGTGCCCTCACCAACCTCTCTTAGTCCTCTCTTAGTAAAGAAGTGGGATGGGAATGGGGCTGCCGGCGGGTTTTCAGATAGCTCCTTGACCCATCAGTTCTTGCAACAGGTTCTGCGCCGTTCCCATAAAGCGCATCACGTCAGGATGATGGCTCCAGATGGGGTCGCTTTCGGGGAAAACCTCCAGCGAGAACATGCTCTGCACGGCTCGCAGATAAGGCAGCAGGACGGTGTAGCTGGCCGGGGTGAGCTGAAAGCGCAGCGCCTCATCCAAAAGCTCCAGCATCTGCCGCACCAGCTTCCACTCCACCTTCAAAGGAGGGTAGAGCATCACACACAGGGGAAACAGCTCTTGTTGGACAGCCGCCACACTGCCTTCCAGGACGCAGAGGCCCAAGTACACCTGGAACATCTCCACATCGCGGATGCTGGAAATCCGCACCTCCAGATCCGTCAAGGGGCCGCTTTCGCAGCGATAGCCTGGGAAACGCTGCGCCACCTCAGCACAGATGGACTCTGCCACGCTGGTAACCAGAGGCAAGAGCTCTTGCACGGCAGCCAGGGGGGCGGAAAAGGTATCGCCTGCATGGGCGGCGGCACCCTCGTACATCCTCTGGAGGGGCATGTAGAGGTGGTCGTCCATGACCTTCAAGTAGGGGTGGAAGAGGCCGCGCTCTTGAGGGGATAGGGCTTGCAAGACCATTTGCCCCGTGTAGTGGAATTGCATACTTAAAAAGCCCAGCACCCGCGGATCCCGTTCGCTGTAGCGGGCCCTCAGCCGGCCACAGAGCGGCGCGATCTGCACCGAAAAGCGAGCCGGCGAGAGGCCCTCCCCACAACTTTCCGCTGCCGCCTCAAATAAATCCCGAGAATCCTCGGCAATTTGCCAGGGATCGATCAAGTCCGGATCCAGCCGCTGCTTGGGTATTTCAGCAGCCAAGAGCCGCTCTGTCTTGGCCCAGGCCTGGGAGCTGGCAAAGCGCAGGGATCCCTTCACTTTGTCGGCCAGTTGGGCGCCCGGCAGCTCGCCCAAGGCCGCCTGCGCCCGCAGCTTGTCTACATATTTTTGGGCCCACAGGGTGGCCAAGCTGCAAGTTGTAGCTGTTTCTGCACTTCCCATCGATCCCACGGCCTCGCCCGAGAAGCTAGATTCTGTTACCTACAATACCCTTAGCACGTCGCCGTTGCAGCCTGTAAAGAACTTACAGAATATTAATTCCCCCGCAACAATCGTTTACGTCGGGAAAGGGCACTCCCCCTAGCCGGCAAGTTGGCAACACCTTAAAATATCCTAAAATCCGCTCGGAAAAGTGGAGTTTTTGTGGCAGAATAGACTGTAGATCGATCGATGGCAAGGATCCGGATCCCGGCCTCACCGGACTGAACTCTTTACTGAGGAGAAAGAGCGTATGGCTCTCCGACTTGGCGATACAGCTCCCAATTTTACGCAAAAGTCCACCCACGGCGAAATTGACTTCTACTCCTGGGCCGGGGATAGCTGGGTAGTGTTGTTTTCCCACCCTGCCGACTACACGCCGGTCTGCACCACCGAACTGGGCACCGTTGCCAAGCTGATGCCCGAATTTGAAAAGCGGGGGGTGAAGGTGCTGGCCCTCAGCGTGGACGATGTGGACTCCCACCTGGGCTGGGTGAAAGACATCGAGGAAACCCAGAACGCTATCGTGAACTACCCCATCTTGGCAGATGTAGACCGCAAGGTCTCGCAGCTCTACGGCATGTTGGATCAAACCAACCTTAACCAAGAAGGGCTGCCCTTGACGGTGCGCTCGGTTTTCGTTATCGATCCCAACAAGAAAATCCGCCTCATCCTTACGTATCCGGCCAGCACGGGCCGCAACTTCGACGAGCTTTTGCGGGCCATCGACGCTCTGCAGTTGACGGATAAGTACAGCGTCGTCACCCCTGCCGACTGGAAAGATGGCGACGACGTCATTATCCCGCCTTCGCTGCAGGATCCTGAAGTGCTAAAAGAAAAGTTCCCGAAAGGTTACAAGGAGCTCAAGCCCTACCTGCGGCTCACCCCTCAGCCCAATAAGTAAGTCCACCCCCCTTGGCAGGAAGGGATCCCTTCTCCGCCGAAGCCGTGATTCCTTTCTCTGGATCCCCGCCGAGGGGATCCTTGACTTTATGGTTCTTTAAACCCGCCTAAGACGGTTTCGGAGGGCGCTGCGCTGGCCTAGGCGAAACCTCCTCTTCTGGGAGAGAACGATCGCCGGTGGGGTTGGGATCGAGTTGGGCGGCAAGTTTAGGCTTCGGGGAAGGAAGCTGCTGCTGTTTCGGCCAGCCTCTCCACTGTAAAGTAGCGATGGAACTTATCCGTCACCCGCAACCAGGGGGAGCGGCTGCCTTCTTTGCGATAGCGGGTCACAAAGCCCTTTTCCACCAGCTCTGCCACGTGTTGGTAAGCGCCCTGACCGCGCAACTCCACCAAGTCAGCTTGCGAGAGGGGGCCACGTAGAACGATGGTTGCCAAGGTACGGGTGGCGCCCACCCCGATTTCAGGGGGCAAGAGCTGGTTGGCCAGCTCCAGAAAAGGCTCCCGCAACTGCAGAGCAAACCCCTCCTCCACCTGCAGCACCTCTAGGGCAGAATCGCGGTGGGCGTAGTCTTCCATCAGCTCCAACAGCGCATCGTAGGCCTCCTCGCGGCTGCAGTGGGCCAACTGGGCCAGCGTCGATAGGGCCAACGGCTGTCCCTTCAGGTAGAGGATTGCCTCGATCTGATTTTTCAGGGCTAAAAGACGCCCCCCTCCTATCTCTGGCCTGGAATCTGAAACCGACTTGGAACGACGCGAGGGCATAGCGACAAG
The DNA here is from genome assembly GCF_047502635.1 of Synechococcus sp. RC10B2. NCBI lineage: Bacteria > Bacillati > Cyanobacteriota > Cyanophyceae > Synechococcales > Synechococcaceae > Synechococcus > Synechococcus sp. RC10B2. Next base: position 1,072 of record NZ_JANSHO010000052.1, on the reverse strand, counting down.
GGATCCGCTAACCTGTCCCGTAGCATAGCAGCAGTTGCAGACTGAGGGATCCCTGCTGGGGCGGCCTGGGCCAAGGCGAGCGTTGCTATGCTAAACCATGGCAGGGTCTGCTTTCTCGCCCATCGCGCTACTCGGTGCGGAGTACAATTGCACAGCCTGAAGCCAATTGCGTAGCATAAATAGGGTTTGGGGATCCCAGAGAATTGGAGAGGTGTCCGAGCGGTTTAAGGAAGCAGTCTTGAAAACTGCCGTGGTTCACGCCACCGTCGGTTCGAATCCCACCCTCTCCGTTGCTTTTCCGTTGCTTTATTGAGTAACCCACAATGCTGTTCGGCGGATCTAGCCCCCTACCACGCCCCTACTCCTAGATAGGCCCTTCTACGCCTATCTAGAGGTTGGCTATCTCTTCGACGTAGCCGACCGACTGAGGGCCAGGGCCCAGGGCAAACCGCTGCCAGCGGGGCACAACCCGGAGCCCCGAAACATCAGCTTCATCTACCGGACAGAGGCAGGCTGGAAGCGGGTGGTGGTGCAAAAGGACAACAAGCTGCAGCTCTACAGGCCCAGGGAGAATTGACTGGAAAAGTGGCCTCTGGCATATTACAGGGCAACCGCCAGATCAAGTAGAGCGCAATGCACACGCCGAGCTGGAAGCCCCACCCAATCCTCAAATATGAGCGGAGTGACTGCTATCCCTATATAGTTCTTCCCACCCCCATCAGCCTGCAACTGAGCGGGCCAGAACTGCCCCCTCGCCCCAGAGAACCTGAGCCACCTCAACTACCCCCTCGACCAGTCAAGCCGCAACTACCAGAGCTCCCAACCCGTGTGATGGACAAGCTCCAGGCTGCCCTGTCAACTGGAGCTGGAGTCGTTGCCCTAATTGCGCTGATTATTGCTGAGGCTCCATTCTTTCTAATCTTGGCAGGGATGGCTGGTGTGGCCACCTTAGCCCGCTTCTTATACGAATCCTGGACTTATGAAGAGAGAATGGAAGAATACGAGAGAAAAATGCAAAGTTACAGCCTTTTAATTTAAAATAGGGTACAGGTATTCAAGAGGAAGGAGAGAA
>NZ_JANSHO010000050.1:898-5407 GCF_047502635.1 Synechococcus sp. RC10B2 | reverse complement strand
ATCGCTGCATAGTTGAACAGTGATGTTCAGCAGTGTTCAGCGTAAATGTATCAGCAATTCTGCTGGCTGAGAAAGAATCCCCGTCCTTTAGGGCGGGGGGTATGTCAACCAAAAAGGCCCCCATGTATGAATCAGGGGGGCTTTCGTAAGTCCTGGCTTTGCACTTGCCTAGCGAAGTGGGGAATCCAGCAGAATGACCAGGCGTTCTTCCAAAAACTTCAGGTTGGCCAACACTTGACTAAACGCTTCTTCCTGGGTCCAGTCCATGATCTCCATGGTTTTGTGAACCAGCGATTGCACCGGCACCGGCAAAGGGCCGAAGACATCCACCAGCCAGCGCACCGAGAAAGGATCGATGGTAATGTTCCCCTCAGCTCCCGGCCAGCCGTTGATGTTGACAGGCCCGTTGTCCCGAATGGCGTTGAGAAAAGCCTGCTTGGCATCCAACTTCACCAGAAGGGGGTGGGCTTGTACGGTGCCGTTCCACCATTCGTCGTTCGTAAACGGCTCAGCCTTGGGAATGCCGGGGTGCCCGCACCAAAAATCGATCAAGCGGGTCATGTTGGGGAAAATCAGCTCGATGAAGTGAAGCTTTTGCTCCTCGCTTAACTTATTGAGTTGCCGCATCGAGTAGGGCACCGGCTTGGTCAAGACCCTCTCCAACTTCCACTGCTGCCAATTCACCATGCTAATAAACTCGAGGCCGGCCTGCCTCAACATCTCAAACACCTGCGGCACCGTAAAGCCCTTGTCGCTGCGCAGCAGGAAGTTGGCCAGGATCCCCGCTGTGGTTTTGATGGCATCGCCGTTCCAGTGGCTCTTCACAAAGCTGGCGTCGGTGAGCGCTTCCATCACCTCTCGTAGCAGGGGCACCGCTTTAGCTGCCGGCTCATCCATCACCCCCAGCAGCTCCATGGCCTCCTGCATGTTGAAGATAAACTGACGCTGGTAAAGGCTGTGAACATTGGTGCGGATGATCCCATCGGGCTTGAGCACCTGCCGCATGCCTTTCAAACCGGCAACTGGGTCGTCCAGGAGGTAGAGAACGTCGTTGCAGGCAATAAAATCAAACTCCTCCCCCAGCGCGCTCATGTCGGTAATGTCCATAACGTAAAAGCGGGCGTTCTCGATCTTGTGGAACTTGAAACGCTGCTCCGCTATCTTGATAGACTCTGGGGAAATATCTACTCCCACATAGCGGGCGCCGGGGTTGGCTGTTGCCACAACTAAGGTTTCCCAACCGGAGCCGCAGCCGGCATTGAGGATCACCTTGCCTTCCGGGGATACCACCTTGCGATCCCTTAGGTACCTGGCCGTCGTGATGCTGTTGGCAAACAAAGCAAAGTTGTCGGTAACCGTCTGCTCAATTGGCACATTTGGGTAGGGAAACTCGTCAAACTGCGCCTGGACGGGGTTAGACACAGCGGTCTTTTCCATGGTGATCTCCCTGCTTTTAGGTATCCCAACACTCTTAGCACGTACCCTATCGTACTGCACAGCAAGCAAAAGACTGAGGCAAATCCAGAAAAGCCTGAGGATGGTATAGTGGTGGGGTGTTTTGTAACTACCTAACCTAGAATTCAGGGGAGTCGGGAAGAGGGATCCTTCGATGAGCCCCCGCAAGCGGCTGTTTTGGTTAATGGCAACTTTTCTCCTTGGAATTCTGGCTGCTTGTGGGCTAGCTAGCGGGCCCAGCCTCCTCAGTCGCCCAGAGACTTCATCGCCCGCCCCAGAAGGAGGCGTTGCTGCCTACTACGACGGCAACCCGCAATCGGTAACCATCCGCGATGCCGCCATTGCCTTTGCCATAGCCAACGGGATTACCCAGCCCAGCCAGATTGTCAGCTTTGTCAACAACGTCTTGAGGCTACAGCCCCCCCTCACCCTAGCTGAGGTGACCACGGCCGACCCCAATCCGGTGGCCATCTCCGATTTCGATGGGGATGGCACGCCAGGCACCATTCGGGATGCGGCTATTTTGTTTGCCGTTGCCACCTTGCAGAGCCGCGACGCCAACCGCATCAACACCTTTGTCAACACCGTTTTGCGGCTGCAACCTCCCCTCAACCTGACGCCTGAACAGGCAGCCAGACTGCCAGGGCCAGGATTTGTTCCCCCCACAAGTCCTCCAACGGCCTCCCCTTCGCCGACACCACCCCCCCCACCGGAAGATCCATCGACACCAACGCCAACGCCCTCACCTCCTCCACCAACGCCAACCCCCTCGCCATCTCCGTCTCCTGGTGGGTTTAACATCGAGATTGAGTTTATCGACAACAGCCTCAGCCCTTCCCAGCGCAACATCGTTCTGCAAGCGGCCCGGCGCTGGGAGCAGATCATCACCGGCGACTTGCCCGACGTCACCCTAACTCTGCAGGCTGGCTTCTGCGGAGCTGGTTTCCCCCCGACTCCCCTGGTCAATCGTCCTGTGGATGATCTCTTGGTTCAAGTAACCGGCGCCCGGCTCCTCTCCAGCCCCCCTGAGAGTGATGGTCCGGGTAGGGTTGTGGGTCAAGCGGGCCCCTGCGGCCCTCCTCGGCCCGGGATCGGCATCATCCCCTATGCCAGGATAGGGATCGACCCGGCAGATCTGGGTCGCTTAGAGGATCAGGGATCCCTCTTTGACGTTGTCCTGCACGAGCTGGGCCATGCTCTGGGGTTTGGCACCGTCCCCAACTGGCGTCCTTTTCTCCTCAACAGCGGCACCACCAACCCGCGTTTTGCCGGCCGGCAGGCCACTGCTGAGTACAACAGCCTGGGCGGATCTGGGAATGTGCCGGTGGAGGTTGAGCCACCTCCCGAAGGTCACTGGCGGCGAACCCTAGGGTTGGAGCTGATGACGCCGGTGCTGCCACCGCCACCTGCACGCCCTGCTCTTAGTCGTATTACGGCTGCAGCCATGCAAGACTTGGGGTTCACGGGCGTCAACCTGTCTGCTGCGGATCCCTATGCCCTGCCGCCAGAAGGGCGCATCCGACCAGGGGAGGGGCTTTTCCTGGGGAACGATGCGGTTTTTGGCCCAATTGGGGGAGAGCTCCGCTTGCTTCCCTGAGGACCTGCTAACCCCAGGGAGATGCCCAGCCTAGCCTAGGGCGGCAACAAAAAAAGGCCCCGCTGGGAGTCTGCTAGGAGAAGGGAAGCGAGACGCAGCTCTTGTCCTAGGACAAGACCTGAGCTACGGATGGTCCTGCGGCTGTTGCCCGGCATGGCCACTTTGGCATAGAAAAGGCCCCTCAGTGGGGGCCAAAAAGGAAAGAGGTGGGAAAGGTTAGGAGGGACAAGAAAGGCTAGGGTCAGATTCTACATATCGCTTTTCTGAAGGTGGTATAGAAAAGCCGTTGAAGGTGTTGCCAGTTGGCATGGGAGTGGGAACCACAGTTCCCGGCCCTTGATTATAGATAGCAATACTGGTATTACCTGAAGGAGCGTTTGTGAATCTGTTGCCTTGCACAGTCACAGTGCCACTAGCGTTAACACAAACTCCAATTGCTATTTTTCCTGAAGTTGAGTCTCCTTCTCTTACCTGAATTGACGATCCTTCCACTCTTCCAGAAGCAATGGGGCCTGAGAGGACAACAGCGAAAACATTGCCATTGCTTCCTGCGGCGCTTCCTGTGGCTTTAATCGCGCTCAAGCTTACAGTGCTTCCAACCACCTCCACAGAGCCGGCAGCTGTGTTCCCATAGATACCTACAACGCCCTGCTTGTTCCCTGACCCTACAGCCACAACGGAACTACCATTAGTGACCTTCAAGGTACCACTGCCCTCGTGAAGAATGCCAGTAACAAAGTCTTGGTTGCTTGGAATGGTAATGCGTACGTTCTCAAGAGTAACAGTGCCTGAAACTGATGATGTTACATGAACACATTTGTCGCCTCCACCAACTGCCGTGGCCCCGCTAGTGGTAATACTACCTGTGCTACCTGCGCAGTCAATAACCATGTCTTTCAAAGGCGTGCCCCCCGCCCTGAGCTCAATGGCAGCTGCAGCAGTTCCAGGACCGCCGGGATCCCTGCTGATAATTCTAAACCCTTGCAGCTTGTTGCCCCGCTTGAGAATTAAATACCTACCGTTCAAATCGAGCTCAAAGTTAACGCCATCGTCAGGAACTATCGTGATGGATCCAGTTGCTAAATCGGCACTTACGATATTGTTAGAGCCAGCAGGGTTGACCGTCTCGACACCGCTACGAATGATCCTTACAATAACATTTGTCCCGCCCCCAAGACCTGCTACGTCTCGAACGGTAGAAGACTCTATAGCTTTTTCTACGGTTTTAAATGGCTGAGCAGGTGAAGTGCCCTGGAAGGTATCAGAACCAAAAACCGGATCGACATAGAACTGAGCAGCGGGGGTTGGCGTTGGAGTGGGCGTTGGGGTGGGTGTTGCAGTAGGTGTGGGAGTCGGCGTCGGGGTCGGTGTCGGGGTCGGGGTTGGAGTCGGCGACACGGTGGATTAAGGCGAAGGGGAGGGGCGTGCGATCTGGCGCGGGTAGGAGAAGGGGCTCG
>NZ_JANSHO010000050.1:0-888 GCF_047502635.1 Synechococcus sp. RC10B2 | reverse complement strand
CGTGGCGCGCGGGGGCGGTGGTGGGCGTCGGCGTCCGCGTGGGAGCGGGGGTGGGAGGCGGTGTCGGGGTCGGGGTTGGAGTCGGCGTGGGCTCGCTGAAGAAGGTATCTAAGTTCGGCTGCGTGACGCTGACACCGCTGAGCTTCAGGGTGTTGGCAAGGAAGGGATTGATCTTACTGGCCGTCGGCGGAAGACCTGTTGAAATTGCCGCAAACAAAACCGCCGCATCCTTGCAGTCCACCACCCCGTCGGCAGTAAAGTCGGAAACAGAGGGCTTGAGCGGATCACCCAACCCCGTCACGTCGGCAGCCGTAATCGGCCCCACCTTGAGCGTGTTATTGACAAAGTTAACAATCTTCCCGGAGTCGTTGGTGTTGAGGGTGCAGGCGGCAAAAAGGACTGCCGCATCCTTGATGGTGACTGAGGTCTTTACCCCGTCGTAGTAGAAAGCAATGCTCTCAGAGCCCTGCACTGCTGTTTCTGGCGCCTGAGCTGAAATTGTCGGGGGAAGCTGAGTAACAGCCGGAGGATCCGAAGTAAGGGAACAAGCAGCCACTCCTCCTACGAGGGAGGAAGCCAAAATCAAGGGAGCTATCGGGTGACGAAAGCGGGATTTTGAGTTCCAGGAAGCCATGGCAGATCTCCTTCAAAAACTTGCTAGGGTCAACGTCTTTAGCAAGAGCTGCCCAGCTCACCCCAGGGAAACTCAAAGGCAAACCTTGAGTCTAGTCTCAAGTATACCCACAAAGGGCGCCCAAAAAAGCACAGCGACGGTGCCTTTCCCAAAGCTGAAGAAGAAGACAACCGGTTGCCATCTAGCACCTGATACATTTACGCTGAACTCTCCTGAACATGGTTCAGGAAAGAAGCGATCGCATCCTGCCTATC
>NZ_JANSHO010000049.1:0-5821 GCF_047502635.1 Synechococcus sp. RC10B2 | reverse complement strand
GGTCTGTTGTGCGGCGGAGACATACATTGCGATGAAGTGCTTGTTTTGGGTTCTCACCATCTCAGCGCAAAGCTCACCATAGCTTGCCCATCGCTTCGTTTTGAAATAGACTTGTCTCGCATAGTACAAAGCACAGTTGTACACCTTATTAGACTGTTGACACAAGTACTCTAATAGGGGGACTAGCTCCCTGTTCCTGACTCGAACCTGCTGACAGCCGTACTCCATCATTGTTGGCAAGCGGCATGACAACCGCAGTCTGACATGGGCAAGCGATAGTGCGAGAGGAAAGTCAACGGTACAATCACTACAACCATGGTGTGGGGCTAGCGGTTGTTTATCTTATTTTTTGGCCAAAGAGTAAGGAAAGAGGTCTTGGTGGGAGAAGTCAGGAAGAGGTTGTTTGAGCTATGAAACTATATCAACGACCCCCATCATGGGTAAGCGACTAAAGTGGCTAGCGGGCTTTTCCGGCGCGCACTCAAGTGCGGGGCTACCAAGCTATCCTTTTGTGTCGGGAAGCAACCTGATCTTTTTTGGAGCGGCCATGAACGCGCGTCAACTGGCCCTCTTGGCTCTGCAGAAGATCGAGCGGCACAACGCCTATGCCGACGTGGTGCTAGAACACTTGTTGGCCCATAGCCGCCTGATCCCTGCCGACTGCCACCTGGTCAGCGAGTTGGTGTATGGGATTACCCGCCGTCGCCGCACCCTTGATGCCCTGATCGACTGCTTTGCCCGGCGCCCCGCCCACCAGCAACCGCTCGATTTGCGGCTGATTCTCTACCTTGGCTTCTACCAACTGGCTTTTCTGGATCACATCCCGCCCAGGGCCGCCATTCACACCAGCGTGGAGCTGGCCCGCCAGGTGGGCCTGGGATCCCTGACGGGGGTAGTCAACGGCATCTTGCGCGCCTACCAGCGGCAAGCGTTGGATGGGGCGGAAAAGGATCCCCTCAAGCCCTTGCAGGACACTCTGCCCACTGACCCGATTCAGGCCTTGGGGATCCGGCATAGCTTTCCCGATTGGCTGGTGCGCCTCTGGTGGGAGCGCCTGGGACCAGCCGAGACCGAGCAGTTGTGCGCCTGGTTCAACCAGCCGCCCCACCTGGATCTGCGGGTCAACCCGCTGCGGGCGGATGTGGACAAAGTCATCCAAGCCTTGGCAGAAGCGGGGATCCCTGCCTCACCCATCCCTGAGGTGCCGGGCGCCCTGCGCCTGGGACAACATGCCGGCGACATCACGGCCCTGCCCGGCTTTGCCCAAGGCTGGTGGAGCGTTCAGGATGCCAGCGCCCAGCAGGTGGTGCACTATCTGGATCCCCAGCCGGGAGAGCGAGTCATCGACTGCTGCGCCGCTCCGGGCGGCAAGACCACGCATATGGCCGAGCAGATGCAGGATCGCGGCGAGATCTGGGCCCTGGACCGCCATCCCCACCGCCTGCGCCGCCTAGAGGAAAATGTGCAGCGCTTGGGCTTGAGCTCGATCCGTCCCCTGGCCATCGACCTGCTCTCCCTGGACGCCGCTGCCGAACCTCCTGCACCCCTGCCCCCGTGGCAGAGCGCCGACCGAGTGTTGTTGGATGCCCCCTGCTCCGGCTTGGGCACCCTGCACCGCCACGCCGACGCCCGCTGGCGGCAAACCCCCGCCCAGATTCAAGAGCTGGCCCATCTGCAAGCTCAGCTTCTGCAGGTGGCAGCCCGGTGGCTCAAGCCGGGCGGACTGTTGGTGTACGCCACCTGCACCCTGCATCCTGCCGAAAACGAGGCAGTCATCCAGTCTTTTCTGAACCGGCATCCCCACTGGGCTGCCGAAGGGGATCCCCTGCTCATCTGGCCTCATCGCCAGGATCGGGATGGATTTTTTATCCAACGGTTGCGTCGCCGCGATTAAGCCTTCCCCGCCCCATCTCTCCTCTTCCTCCGCATGGCTTCTGAGCTGCTCACCAGCCCCAAAAACCCTTGGATCCGACAGTTGCGGCAGTTGCACCGCAGCAAAGGCCGGCGAGAGCAGGGCGCCTTCCTGGTCGAGGGATCCCACCTCCTCGAAGAGGCGCTGGGGGTCGGCTGGCCTCTGCGAGCTGTCTGCTACACCTTCGACTGGGCTGAGCGTCACCCCCGCTTGTTGGCCAGCCTGCCCAAGCATCTGCGGCGGCAGGCCGTCAGCTTGGAAGTGATGGCGGCCCTCTCTACGACCGAGTCTCCGGAAGGGGTTGTAGCTGTGGCCGTTAGCCGGCAAATCGCCTCCCCTCCCCCAGAGGCGCTGCGCCTGGGCTTGGTGGTCGAAACGCTGCAAGATCCAGGTAATTTGGGATCCCTGATCCGCGTCGTGGCGGCCACCGGAGCCGATGGCCTCTGGCTAAGCGCAGACAGCGTCGATCCGGAAAACCCCAAAGTCCTGCGGGCCTCCGCCGGCCAGTGGTTTCGCCGCCCGCCTCAGGTTCTCTCTGACTTGCCCGCCTGGATCCAGTCCTGTCGTCGCCAAGGGATCCAAGTTTTGGCCGCCACCCTCGCCCCTCTGGCCACCTGTTACTGGGATCACGACCTCACTCGGCCAACCCTTTTTCTCTTGGGCAACGAAGGGGCTGGCCTGCAGGAATCGACGATCCAACTGGCCGATGCCCAGGTGCGGATCCCGATGGCTGCTGGCGTCGAGTCCCTCAACGTGGCCATGACCGGGGGATTGCTGCTCTACGAAGCTTTGCGCCAGCAGCGAGCCCAGTTGAGAGGCACAGCTTGAAGAGCCGCCCTCGTTTCAAAACTCCTCATCTGCAAAGATGGGGGCCTCAACCTCTTCCTGCTCTCCCTCCTCTATCCCCCCCGGTCGGCTGGCAGAAACCGTTACCCCTGCAGAAAGTTTTTCCCGCACAGCCGCTTCCACCTCCGCCAGGATCTCCGGCTTTTCTTTCAGGTAAACGACCAGATTGTCTCTCCCTTGGGCCACATTTTCCTCTTTGTAGCTGTACCAGGAACCGCGTCGTTTGAGAATGCCCATCTCCTCGGCCAGATCGACAATGCAGCCGATGTTGGAGATGCCCTGGCCGAAGATGATGTCGAATTCTGCCCGCCGGAATGGGGGAGCAACTTTGTTTTTCACCACCTTGACCCGCGCCCGGATCCCGTATTCTTCAGCACCTTTCTTCAGAGTTTGCACGCGGCGAATATCCAGCCGCACCGACGCATAGAACTTGAGGGCATTGCCGCCAGTGGTGGTTTCCTGGGGGCCGTAGCCGATGCCGCCGATTTTGGAGCGCAACTGGTTGAGGAACAGAACAATTGACCCGGTTTTGCTGACGTTGCCGGCAATCTTGCGCAGCGCTTGGCTCATCAGGCGGGCCTGTAACCCCACATGGGCGTCTCCCATATCCCCCTCGATCTCGGCGCGGGGAACCAACGCTGCCACCGAGTCCACCACCACAATGTCCACAGCAGCAGAGCGCACCAGTTGATCGACAATCTCCAGGGCGGCCTCCCCCGTGTCCGGCTGGGAGATGAGCAGATTCTGGATATCTACCCCCAAAGCCGCCGCGTAGGCGGGATCCAGCGCGTGCTCGGCATCCACAAAAGCAGCCGTTCCCCCTCGCTTTTGCACCTCAGCGATGGCGTGCAGAGCAACCGAGGTTTTCCCAGAAGATTCCGGCCCGAAGACTTCGATGATTCGCCCCTTGGGGTAGCCACCGCCCATGGCCAAGTCGAGGGTGATAGCGCCGCTGGGTATGGTCTCCACCCGCATCTGGGCCGCATCTCCCAGGCGCATGATCGCCCCTTTGCCAAAATTGCGCTCGATCTGGCCCAACACCTGATCCAGAGCTTTGCGTTTCTCCGACTTCAACTTGTCCAAGTCGTCGCCGTTGTTCACGTCGGCAGCTTTGCGGGCCATAACCAGCACCCTCCCCCAGGAGTCGCGGTGGAAAATCAAGCCTGCATTCTAACATTGTCGCCTTGTTGCCCCCAGCGGATCCCTTGATCTCCCTCCAATTGCAGTCAGCTCGTACCTTGCCTCGGTTCCAAGCTCCCCTCTCCCTGAGGGAGAGGGGTTGGGGGTGAGGGTCGCAGAACAGGTAGAGTGAGCTAGAAAGACCGGTTTAGGAATACTGCCGTGTTCACGACCCTGGTGTTGCGATCCCCCGGTCCAATTGTGTTTAGCTGGGGGCCATTCAGCCTACGCTGGTATGGCCTGCTGATCGGCTTAGCAACCGTTTTGGGCCTGTTTCTAGCTCGCCACCTGGCGGCACGGCGCGGTCTTCCCCCCAATTCCATGTCCGATCTGCTGCCGTGGCTGGTGGTGGGATCCCTGCCCCTTGCCCGTTTTTACTACGTGGCTTTTGAGTGGGAGCGATATCGAGATGGCCCTTGGTGGAAAGTCCTGGCCCTCTGGCAGGGGGGAATGGCCATCCATGGCGCTTTGCTCGGGGGCACTGCAGCGCTTTACCTGTTTGCCCACCGGCATCGGCTCAACTTCTGGCTGCTGGCCGATTGCATCGTTCCTTCCCTCAGCCTTGGCCAGAGCATCGGTCGCTGGGGCAACTTCTTCAACAACGAGGCCTATGGAAAGGCTTTGTCTCCGGCTAGTTCTCTGTGGATCCAACTGCAGCTCCCCGACGGATCCCGCGTGCATCCCACTTTTTTGTACGAATCCCTCTGGAACCTCGGCCTCTTCGGGATCCTGCTCTTTTTGAACTATCGGCGCCAGCCTCCGCCCGGTAGCCTCCTGGGCCTCTACCTGCTGGGGTATAGTCTTGGACGCTTCTGGATCGAGGGGCTGCGCGCCGACAGCCTCATGCTGGGGCCCCTGCGGGTGGCCCAGGGGGTGAGCCTACTGCTCATCGGAGCTGGCCTGGCCCTGATGCTGACCGCTCAAAGACGTGCTTCTGCTCACCTGAGCCCAGTGAGGCCCTCACCCGCTCTCTCGACAGGGATCCCTGCCCCTGAGCACCCCCCGAAGGAGCCGTAAGCCATGGCGAGCGCACGAGATGAAGAGCTTTGGCAACAAGCTTCCCCTCTGGTGTTGTCCTCTGCCGCTGCCACCCAATCGCTGGCGGCCCTGGTGGCTCAGGCCGCCGTTCGCCTCCTCAGAGGCCCGCAACACAGCCCCCAGCGCAGGAGCAAGACAGACTCCCCTCCCGGCCTGGTGATCCTTCTAGAGGGCAATCTGGGCAGCGGCAAAACCACCTTTGTGCAGGGGCTGGGGCAAGGGCTGGGGATCCCGGAGCCCATCGACAGCCCCACCTTCGTGCTGGTGCAGGAATACCACACGGGACGGATCCCTCTTTTTCATTGCGATCTCTACCGTCTAGAGTCCGCCTCTGGCGGAGCCGAGTCCTCAGCTCTGGACGATCTGGGGCTGGAAGAACTTTGGAGCCAAGCTGGGATCACCGCCATCGAGTGGCCTCAGTACCTGCCCTACTGGCCAGCAACCTACCTCTGGCTGTGCCTAGAAGCCCATCCCCAGGCAGAGGGATCCCGCCTGCTGTATGCCAAGGGCAAAGGATCCCAGCTCGCCCACCTTTGGCAACAAGTTCTCTCTCAATTCACCCAGCAAGACCCTCAAGAGAACGGGATTCTCTTCTCCTCCTGAAAGGGGATCCCGAATTCGTATGGACTTACCCTCAACCCAAGAGCCAAAACTCGCGCAACTGAAAAGACGGAGCTCACTTTCCTCGGCAATAGCCACGCCATCCCCTTCTCGCAAGGGCAGCCCGTTCAGAGTCGCATTGCCCCGGGCTACCTGCAGCCACCCATAACGCTCCTTATCCAAGCGTTGGCTGGTGGGTGGTATTGACATATGGGTTGAGGTGGGGGTAAGGTAGTAAAGCGCCAG
>NZ_JANSHO010000048.1:0-6541 GCF_047502635.1 Synechococcus sp. RC10B2 | reverse complement strand
GCACGAGCGCTTTGAGTTCCCCGAGGAAGTCCTGCCCCGCGGCAACGCGCTCTAAGGAATCGTTGCCTGCCCCTTGCCAGGGATCCGCTCCTGGCAAGTCTAGGGATCCCAGAGGTTTGCGGATCCCTTTTTTTATCGGTTGCAAGGCGGCTGGGCTCGCAGGCGGGCGCAAATGGCCTGCCAAACCTGTTCCGCCAACTGGGACGGGCTGGCTTCTGAATGGATGGGCACCCGCACGTCGGCCTGGGCGTAGAAGGGTTCTCGCTCCTGCATCAGCCTCTGCAGGGCAGCTTGGGGATCGGGGGTTTGCAAGAGGGGCCGTTGGCCAGGATCCCGCTTTAGGCGTTGCCAAATGAGCTCAGGGGCCGCATCCAGCCAAACGGTGAGGCCGTGGTGCAGGTAGCTCCAATTTTTGGGCCGCAGCACGATGCCGCCCCCCGTAGCAACCACCAGGCGGGTGTAGCCGCTGAGCTGAGCCAGCACCTGGGTTTCCAGCTCCCGGAAGTGGGCCTCCCCCTGCTCGGCAAAGATCTGGGCAATCGAGCAGCCCGCCACCTGCTCCACCAGGGCATCGGTATCGAAGAAGGGGCGGCGCAACTGGGCGGCCAGCTCAGCTCCCAGGGTGGACTTGCCGCTGGCCATCATGCCAATCAAATAGACGGTCACGCCACGCAGGCGTTCGGCTTCTTCCGGCTGAATCATGAGATGGGCAAAGATCCGCTAGGGACTTAAACGTATCCGTGCTCGGCCAGAAACTCCAGAGAAAGGCCGCTCTCCGGCGGAGCCAGGCCCAACAATTTTTCCACATACTTGCCCAGCATGTCCGCCTCCACGTTCACCGGATCCCCCACCTGCAGCAAGGAGAGGTTGGTCTCGCGGTAGGTCTGCGGGATCACCGCCACCTTGAACCAGCAGCCCCCCTGGCGCACCTCGGCAACGGTCAGGCTGACCCCGTTGACGGCCACGCTGCCTTTGGGCACGATGTAGCGACCGATCTCCGCCGGCACCTTGAAGCTCAGCTCCCAGGCGTTGCCGGTGGCCGCTTGCTCCCACAGTTGTCCCACCCCATCGATATGGCCGCTGACGAAATGCCCCCCCAGCTTGTCTCCCACCCGCAGGGACGGCTCGAGGTTAACGGTGCGCGGGCCGGATCCCTGGCCCCAGACCGAGCGCCGCAGCGTTTCCGGCGAGACATCGGCCAAAAAGCCATCGGGCAGGATCTCCACCACCGTCAGGCAGAGGCCGTCCACTGCCACGCTGTCGCCATAAGCCAACTGCGGCTGTAGCTCTGGACAGATAACCCGTATTTGGGAAGAGGAGATCAACTGAGCTGTACCCAAACTGCGCACCAGACCCGTAAACATAGTTTCGGCCTCCTTGGCCCGCTTTCTAAGCTTTGGCCTGATCCCCAAGGGGGGCAGGGGATCCCCGCCATGGGCTGGGCGGGTTGGTTTTGGCTCCTCGGGGAGAGTAGGGGGTGTGCTCTTGCTGCTGGGCCTGGGCCAAAAGCCGCTCCACCTCGGCGACGAGCTGGCTTTCGCTAAAAGGCTTGGTCAGGTAGCCGGTTGCTCCCGACCACTTGCCGCGGATGCGATCCAGCAAACTATCCCGCGAGGTAACCATCAGGATAGGGAGAGACTTGAACTCTTCCAGGCTACGCACAATGCGGCAGAGTTCTATGCCGTCGATCCCGGGCATGGCGATGTCCATCAACAACAGGTGAGGCCGGTGCTGAAACAAAAGGGGGAGCACCTCGGCGGGGTTGCCCGTTGTGATCACGTGATATTTGGATAGGTACTGCCGCAGGATTTCTTGCATCACGACACTGTCGTCCACCGCCAAGAGGGTTGTGGGAGCGTGGCGCTTAGCCTGCAGCAGTTCTGGGGGCGTTTGCAGGCTCACCAGACCTTTTTTGGCCCAGGCAGCGAAAAGGCCGGCCACCTCCAGCCGATCCCGACACAGCTTCTTGGCAATGGCCTCTAGCGACTGGCCATCTTTGGTGAGGGCGTGTAGCTTTTGCCGCTGTTCGTCGGTAAGGCGATAGCGGTTGACCCGATCCCAGTTGACCACCGGCACCGCCAGCATGGTGGGAACGGCCACCCGCAACTCCGCCCAGCGATCGTGGCGGCGAGCCGCTTCTTGTAGCAGCGGCTCCAACTCAAACCCGCCAATGGGGGCCTCTTGGGCAACCCGTTCCTGCACTTCAAAGGAACAGGTGCCTGCCCGCTCAAAGAGATAGCGATCGAAATCGGTGAGCAGGTTGAGCCAGAGCGCGTCTTCCAGCTCACCTGGCTTGATCAGGCCCAACTGGGCGATGGCCTCTAGCAGTTCCGGCAGGGAGTTGTCTTTTATCAGCCGCTCCTGCAGCACTCGGATAGCCCGCTGCGACCATTCCAAGTTGAGGCGGGGAATAAAGCGGGATAGGCGCTTTAGCAGGATCTGAGGGTTGAGGGGCTGATCGGCGGAAAAGAGCAGTCTGCCGTAGTAGTAGGTCAGCACCCAAGGCTCCGTGCCCTCGGCGGGATCCCCCCCTTTGAGGTGGAGGTGCAGATAGCCGGTGCTAAACTGCCGACCTTGCTGCCGGAGCAGGGGCGCCAGTTCCCCCGCTGCAAACACAAAATGGGACATGGGACATCCTCCCGGCCAGCCTCTGCAGTCCAAATGCGCAGGGATTCACCTCGGCCACACACCCAAGCTTGCAGAGGCAGCCGTGATTCACGGCTGCTTCATCTCATTATCGTCTCTTTACCAAAAAGAAACACAAGAGGATAGCTTGGTAGCCCCGTACTTGAGTGCGGGGCGAAAAAGCCCTTGAGCCACTTTAGTTGCTTCTTTGTTATAGTTAGTACAGAGCTTCTCCAGGAAAACAACCTACTGCGGTGCAAAACCGGCGCGGCAATAACTAACCTGGAGGAACTTCAGTCCGAAGTAAGCAGAACTTTGAGGTTATGCCTCAAAGGACTGTCTAGGGGCGTCTTGACAGCGCCTTCGCGAGTCCATTTTGGGCTGCGTAAGAATCCCCTGGGTGGGAGTGTCAAAGGCAGAACTCTGGGAACCCTACCAGCAGCCGCCCGACCGGAACCGCTGCAAGGCTCAGGCTGGGCTCGCGGCTGCAACAATCCCGTCGGCTACAAGTTTAGAGTCTCTCGCTGGGCCCGGAGCAATTCTTGGATGCCGGCCTGGGCCATATCCAACATTTGCAACAGTTGCGAGCGGTCGAAGCAGCCGGCTTCGGCGGTGCCCTGAATCTCGATCAAGGCTCCCTGCTCGTTCATGACAATGTTCATGTCCACTTCCGCTTGGCTGTCCTCCTCGTAGCACAAATCCACCAGCACCTCGCCTCGCACGATCCCCACCGAAAGGGCTGCCACCTGCTGCCGCAAGGGGGATCCCTGCGCCGGATCCAGCAGCCCCTGTTTGTAAAGCCAAGTGATGGCGTCGTGCAGGGCCACATAGCCACCGGTGATGGCGGCGGTGCGCGTGCTGCCATCGGCCTGCAGGACGTCGGCATCGACAGTGATGGTGCGGGATCCCAGCTTGTGGAAATCCAAGGCGGCGCGCAGGCTACGCCCGATGAGCCGTTGGATCTCGGCGGTGCGGCCTGAGACTTTTAGCGTCTCTCGCGGCTGGCGCTGTTGGGTGGCGGTGGGCAGCATGCGGTACTCCGCTGTCAGCCAGCCTTGGCCGGTGTTCTGCAAAAAGGGGGGGACTTCTTCGGCCACACTGGCGGTGCAGAGGACATGGGTATCGCCAAACTTCACCAGCACTGAGCCCGGAGCGTAGCGGGTGAAGTGGCGCTGAAAGGAAATCGGGCGCAATTGGGCAGCCGTGCGACCATCGGGGCGTTGCCAGCTCATGAGCAGTTCAAAAAAGGATCCTTCGCATTGTCAGTCATGTTCGCCCGAGGCAGCTCACGGCTTGGAATCTCTACAGAAGTGCCGCCGGCGCCTTGACAGGCGGGGGTCTGGAGGATCGCAGCCGTGGGCCGGTTGGGCAGGTTACAGTTGAGCAGGTTACAGTGTAAAGAAGTTCTTAACTCTCATTTCCTGCTGTTGCTATTGTTGCGGCAAGACAATGCTGCAAGAGCAGTCCTACGGGACAACGGCCAAGACAGGAAGCGACAAGGACAAGATTGCCCATGCTTCACCTCCTGCTGCAACAGCTGCGCCGATCCACTTTGGATCCCCTGCAAGAGATCTGCTGGACGCCGGAACTGATCGGGATCCTGCTGGTGTACTTTGTGCAGGGGGCGGTGGGGCTGGCGCGGCTGGCCACCAGTTTTTACTTGAAGGATAGCCTGGGCCTGGGGCCGGCGCAGACGGCGGCGCTGATGGGCTTTGCCGTCATTCCCTGGACCCTCAAGCCTCTTTACGGCCTCCTCTCCGATACGCTGCCGCTGGCAGGCTACCGCCGCCGTCCCTACCTCTTGCTCTCCGGGCTGCTGGGGTGTGGGGCTTGGCTAGGGATGGCCCTGTGGGCGCCAACGGCTGAGTTGGCGATGCTGTGGATGGTTTTGGGATCCCTGGCGGTGGCGGTGGGGGATGTCATTGTGGATTCGCTGGTGGTGGAGCGGGTTCACGGCAGCGACTGGGCGGGGACGGGCACGCTGCAGTCTTTGTCCTGGGGGGCGACGGCGCTGGGATCTCTGCTCACGGCCTATGCCGGAGGGGCACTCCTAGCCCACTATCCCCCCCAGGTGGTGTTTGGGCTGACGGCCTTGTTGCCGCTGCTGATCGCCCTGGCGGCTTGGGTGATTGTGGATCAGCCGGTGGCCTGCTCCTTTGGCTGGGATCCCTTGCGGCAGCAGGTGGGACAGGTGTGGCGGGCGCTGCGGCAACCCAGCATTCTCTTGCCGGTGTTGTTTGTCTTTATCTGGCAGGCAACCCCCAGCGCCGACGTGGCCCTGTTTTATTTTTTTACCAGCGATCTCGGCTTTGGGCCGGGGTTTTTAGGCCAGGTGCGGCTGGTTACCAGCGTCGCCAGCTTGGTGGGGGTGGCGATCTTTCAGGTGTATCTGCGGCGGATCCCGCTGCGGCCTCTATTTGGCTGGATGACGGTTCTCTCGGCAGGGCTGGGCCTAACCAGCCTCATTTTGGTCTATCACCTCAACCGGGCCTGGGGCATCGACGATCACTGGTTTAGTCTGGGGGATAGCCTGGTGCTGACGGTGGCAGGGCAGATTGCCTTTATGCCGGTGTTGGTCTTGGCTGCCCGCCTCTGCCCGCCGGGAATCGAAGCTACCCTCTTCGCCTTGCTGATGTCGGCTTTTAACCTGGCGGGGTTTCTCTCTCAAGAGTTGGGATCCCTGCTCATGCACGCGCTGGGGGTAACCGAGAGCGATTTCAGCCATCTGGGGCTGCTGCTGCTATTGACCAACCTGTCCACCCTCTTGCCCCTGCCGCTTTTGGGCTGGCTGCCGGAAGGGGGAGCAGATCTGGAGGCGGAAGCCCACGCTTCTCTCGAAGCCTTTTTGCAGGAGGTGCGCGCGGAAGAGGCCGAGGCAGGGATGGAGGCAATCCCTTTGGGACAGACGGACATCACCTATTCTTGAGGGGCTGGCTGCCAATCAGACGCACTCCTAGAGGCACCCCTCACCCCCAGCTCTTCTCCCAAAGGGAGAGAGGAGCTAGAGGTGGAGACGGCGTTCGGCTTCGCCATGCTTGAGTGCGAACTATCAATTGAGACTCCCACCGCCTAAAGGCGGGGGATTCTTACGCAGTCCACAAAAGAACCCGCAACGG
The DNA here is from genome assembly GCF_047502635.1 of Synechococcus sp. RC10B2. Taxonomy (NCBI): domain Bacteria; kingdom Bacillati; phylum Cyanobacteriota; class Cyanophyceae; order Synechococcales; family Synechococcaceae; genus Synechococcus; species Synechococcus sp. RC10B2. Next base: position 800 of record NZ_JANSHO010000048.1, on the reverse strand, counting down.
CGTTGTCAAAGCGCCTCTAGACAGTTCCTGAAGGCAAAGCCCCAAGGTTCTGCTGACTTTCTTAAGCAGGTTGGCGGCAGCATTCGCATCAGCGTTGACCAACCACCCCTTTGCCGTTTGGTACAGGCCCCGCTTGATACGCTTTCCAGAGGGTCTCCACCCGTCGGGTTTTTCACCATAATTAGGTAGCTCATCTCCATCTAGGAAGCTTGCCTGCGAGCTGTACGCCTCCTCTACCTCAATAAACTCCATGCCATAATGCTGACATAATTGCGCAATACGCTCCTTGAACCGACCTGTTGGAATGAAAACAAAGTTTTGGTTAAAACCGCATTCTTGTTTTTGTTCTTTGTTCCAACCGAAGAGGATTCTCCCAATTGAGTGGTGCAAACAGAAGTCAATGACCTTGCGCGCAGCTTTGTGGATTGCATTCTCCGGTTTCCGTAATTCGACGAAGCTTTTGCAACCAAAACCCCCGCAGCTTGTGAGTCTTGAGCCTAGCCAGCTCCTTGTTGTGCCACTGGTTGAAGGACTTGACTTTGCGGCCATCAATGATGAAGCTATGTCCTAAGTTGCTAACGCACGTAAGCCAGTTGTTGACTCCGTGGTCAATTGCTAGAGCTTTTCTCGGATCCAGCGATTGGGGCTGGGCAGGCTTGGCATAGACCCACTCCAGCTACAGACTTACAGGTCTGTTGCGCGGCGGAAACATACATTGCGATGAAGTGCTTGTTTTGGGTTCTCGCCATCTCAGCGCAAAGCTCACCATAGCTTGCCCATCGCTTCGTTTTGAAATAGAC
>NZ_JANSHO010000047.1:0-6609 GCF_047502635.1 Synechococcus sp. RC10B2 | reverse complement strand
TTCTTTTGTGGACTGCGTAAGAATCCCCCGCCTTTAGGCGGTGGGAGTGTCAATCTTGATCTCCACATAGCAGCAGGGATCCCCACTGCCGGCAAAGGTCATCGGGATCCCTCCTTCAAAGGCGGTCATCACGTAGGCTTCCAGCTTGCCCACCTGTTTGGCCAGAGCAGCAGAGAGCGACTTGAGCAGCGCCTCTACAGCGGCAGGTTCCGGCTTTAGAGGCGTTTGCAACTTGATCAAGGGCATAGGCACTGCTTTTTGTCGACAAGTTGATCTTGCCGTTGCCGGCTTGTTTTTTGCGGGATCCCCCTGTGGTAGCTTAGCTGCAGAGTTCCGCCGATCCCCATGGAGCAGAGGAAGCCGGTCAGTTCTGAGCCTAACCACCCCACTCGAGCTGAGGCAGGGCCGCAGGAGGTGCGAACCGAGGCTGCTCCTGCCCCTGTCGGCCCTTACAGCCAGGGCATTGCCGCTGCAGGGCCATTTCTATTCGCCGCCGGACAGGTGGGCCTGGATCCCAAAACCGGCAAGCTGGCGGGGGAAGATGTTGCCTCGCAAACTCGGCAGGCGCTGCTGAACCTGAAAGCCGTGCTGGAAGCAGGGGGAACAAGCTTGGCCAATGTGGTGAAGACCACCGTTTTTTTGGCGGATATGAAAGACTTTGCCGCCATGAACGCGGTTTATCGAGAGTTTTTTGCCGCCGATCCGGCACCGGCCCGCTCTTGCGTGCAGGTGGCTGGCCTGCCCTTGAATGCCTTGGTGGAAATCGAGGCGGTGGCCTGCTACCGATAGCGGCGGTTAAAAGCTGCAACTCTTCAACCCCCAGATCCAGAATGTTGGCCATCTGGGCTGGGGCGACCGTTTTCCTCGGGTGCGGATCCCGGCAAGTCGGGCACCGGGTCGTAGCCTCCCGGGTGCCAAGGGTGGCAGCGGCAGAGGCGGCGGATCCCCAGCCAACCGCCTCGGATGGCACCGTAGCGCCGCACGGCTTCCAGGGTGTACTGGGAGCAGGTGGGGTAGTAGCGGCAGGCAGGCGGTAGCAGAGGGGAGATGGCCACCTGGTAGCCTCGAATCAGGGCAACTAAACCGCGAGTCAAGGGATCCGACCGTTCCGCCATAGGCCAGCGTACAAAAAGGCCATTTCCAGGCTAACGTCTGCCCTCCTGCGCAGCTCCAGACAAGAGGTTAAGATCCAAAAAGTCACCACCCAAATATACATTTCGTAATACTTCTGTTCGGGGATGCCGTGGAGACGGCTTTGCTCCTCGGCATGGTTGTAAGAGTTTCATCAGGAGTGGGCGTGAGGGCATTTGGGCGGCTACAGCCAGCACAGCGGCGCAACTTGGGCATTTTGTTCGTGGCCGGGCTGCTCTTTTGGGCCAGTCTGTCTGCGCTGTTGCCCACGCTGCCGCTCTACGTCCGGGATGTGGGCGGCACCAGCCAAGAGGTGGGCTTGGTGATGGGGGCCTTCTCGATTGGGCTGCTGGCTTTTCGTCCTTGGCTGGGGCGGCTGGCGGATGGCCACAGTCGGCGCATTGTGTTGCTCATCGGCATGGGCGCGGCGGGGATGGCGCCTTTGGGGTACTGGCTTTGGGATTGGATCCCGTGGATAGCGCTGGTACGGGCCTTTCATGGGATCAGCATCGCCGCTTTTGCCACCGCCTACGTTACTTTGGTGGCGGATTTTGCCCCGGAAGAAAAACGCGGCGAGATCTTGGGCTACATGAGCTTGGTCAATCCCATGGGTGTAGCCATCGGCCCTGCTTTGGGCGGTTTTTTGCAGGAGCTGGCCGGTTATGGCCCTCTGTTTCTCTTCGCCGCTTTGCTGGGGTTGGTGGGCTTTTTCTGTACCCAATTGGTTCGAGAGCAGCGCCGTGGGGATTGGGGATCCCTGCCCTCGGATGGGGCGTTTTGGGGCCTTGTGCTCAGCCCGAAGGTGTGCTCTCTCGCCGGGGTCATGTTGTTGGTTGGCCTGGCCTTTGGCACCCAGACCACGTTTGTGGCTCTGTTGATCCAAGAGGCCGGAGTTCCCCTGAATCCAGGTCTTTTTTATACGGCGGTGGCCCTGTCCAGCTTCGGCGTGCGCCTGCTGGCTGGTCGCGCTTCCGACCGCTACGGGCGGGGGCCGTTCATCTCGCTCAGCCTGGCCACCTATGCTCTGGCGATGGGGATCCTGAGGGTTGCCGACAGCGCTGCGGCTTTTCTCGCCGCCGGGATCGTGGTGGGGTCGGGTTTTGGCACCTTGATCCCGCTGATCTCCGCCCTGGTGGCGGATCGCTCTGAGCCGGCGGAGCGCGGTCGCCTGTTTAGCTTGGTGATGTGTGGCTTTGACTTGGGCATTGGGCTGGCGGGGCCGATCCTGGGCACGCTGGCGGGGGGGTTCGGGTATCGGGCCATGTTTGGCTACGCCGCCCTTCTGGCGTTGGCTTCCTTGGGCTCTTTTCTCTGCTTCTCCAACGGGCGACCGGGATCCTCCCTGCGCTTTGCCTTGGGCCTGGAAACCGATCGGTTTCGACAGCCAGATCCTGTCCCTTCGGAACAGCCCCAGCCGTCCCCTCCCCTGCCAACGGGATCCCGTCCTGCCCTCTAGGCACCCTGATTTTTGTCCCCAAGTCCGATTTGCCCTATCCTAGGCTGGGGTTGCTGTACAAAAAAGAACTCTGGGCAGATGGGAGCACGGGGTTGGCTTGCCCTCCTGGGATCCCTGCTGGTGGGCGCCTTAGGGGGATGGATCGAGAGCGCTTGGGGGGTAACGGTGCGGGTGGCCTTGGCCGATGCCACCGCCCCTTTGGTGGTGGGGGTTTCTCTCCCTGCCCAACTGACCAATAGCCGCCAAGAGGTGCTGGCCGAGTTGCCCCCCATGCAAGGGTTTCTGGCCCAGCCCGGCCCTCAGGGGGTGCGCCTGCAGGGGGTGGTCAGCCCGGTGTTGTTCATCGAGCCGCAAGCGGGTGGCCTGGTGGCGGTGGATGGCCGCTGGTATTCTGGCAAAGTGCTCCTGACCGGCTACAACCGCTTGCTGGCCATCAATTACGTGGATCTGGAAGACTACGTGGCCGGCGTGGTGGAAGCCGAGATGGGATCCCGCTTTCTGCCCGAGGCCCTCAAGGCCCAGGCGGTGGCAGCCCGCACCTATGTTCTTCACCACCGCAATTCCCGCGGCTGGTTTGACGTGTTTAGCGACACCCGCTCCCAGGTGTATCGGGGTCTGTCGCAGCGCTCGGCAGCCGCCCTAGCAGCAACACACGCCACCCGCGGCATCGTCATGGTGTATGGGGGGCAATTCGTGAATGCCATGTATAGCGCCAGCGCCGGCAGCCAAACCGTCGGGGTGAGCGGGATCCCTTACCTAAAAAGCCTGCCGGATTTTAGCCCCTATCCCAAGTACGGGCATGGCATCGGCATGAGCCAGTGGGGCGCCCAAGAATTGGCCCGCCGGGGCTGGACTTACCGCCAAATCTTGGCCTACTACTACCCCGGCGTCAGGTTTGGCCGGTTGCCGGATTGACCTACTCCCCCTTGCTCTGGGTTGCCAGGGGTGCCCATCTCCCCAGGTTGCCCTTCAGCCGCAAACGGGCCGGGTTCACCCTTGGCCGGCTTCTTCTGGTTAAGACCGGAGTGGACCTAAATAGGGCAGCCACAACTTTGCCCAAGAGCTTTTGTGGGCATGCCGATCCCGGCCTAGGGGACAAAACTGCCGGGCTGAGAAGCAGCAACCCAGACCACGCAATCTCCCCTCACCTCCAACCAGCCACCCCCTGGGTAGTCGGGGCTGCGGCTGCGGCGGCCTGCTTTCAGGAGCCGGATCCCGGCTTCCACCTGCTCAAAAGTCGGGTGATGGGGCAGCAGCAGCGACAAGAATTGGAACATCACCTGCCGCTGCAGAGCCAGGGGCGCAGCCCGCAAGGGATCCCGTCGCAGCCCCGGCAAAGCCGGCTCGTACACCTGCAACCATAGTTGGGCGGCTTGCGCCACCACCAGCTCATGCTCTGCCTGCAACAGCGTGGCCGCCCGATTCAAAGCCGCTTCCAGTTGCGGGTTAAAGTGCTGCTTGAGATAGGGCATCACCTCTAGGCGAAGGCGGTTGCGGCCATGAGCCAAATCCTGGTTGCTGCGATCCGGCCAGACCGGCAACTGGTATTGTCGGCAGAACTCTTCCGTTTCCCAGCGGGAAAGGCCCAGCAGGGGACGCACCAACCAAGCGGAGGTGGGATCCCGCTCGTCCAAACGCCGTTGCCAATCTAGGCTGACCAGGCCGGCAGCCCCCGTGCCCCGCAGCAGGTTCCACAAAAACGTCTCCGCCCGGTCGCTGGCCGTGTGCCCCGTGGCCACCGCCTCGCAGCTCCAGGTGCGCGCCCATTTGTCCAGTTGCTGGTAGCGCCAAGCCCTGGCCCCCGCCTCATCCCAGCGGATGGGATCGGCAGTCTCAACGGCGTGGGGCAGGCCCTGCTGTTGCAGCCATCCCTGCAAAAACTGGGCACACGCCGTCTCATCGGCTGACCAACGGTGATCGCAGTGCAAAACAAAGATCTGCCACCGCCAGCGCGGCTGCAAATCCCGCAAGATCTGGAGCAGGGAAAAAGAATCTTGTCCGCCGGAAAAAGCTACCAGCAGCCGCTGGCCGGGGCGAAGCAGTTGCCGCTCGCGAATGGCACACTGAACCCGCAAGTGAAGAGGAGAAAGCCTGGCCACAGTTGGCTATTGCTCGGGGGCAACCCAGACCTGGGATCCCTCAGGCAAGGGCCCGAGTGAGATGCGAGGCCACCGTCTGCACAGCCGCAATGCTCCGCTCGTAGGCCATGCGAGTCGGCCCCAGCAAGGTGACCGTCCCCAGCGGCGCCGAGCGGCGGCGATAAACTGAGGCGATGACCGTGCAGTGGTGCAGCGATTCCAGCGGGTTCTCGCTGCCAATGTAGATGATCACGGGAACGTTGTGGGATGGATCCTGATCTGCGGTGCTGGAGGATGCCTTCTCCCTGGCCGACGGGGCCGAGAGAGCCGCTTCGCTCGTGAACAGGCAACCTGGCGTGGAATAGAGCCCGATCATCCCCTGCAGCTGCTCGGATCCCTCTTCGAGCAACTGGGCCACCGCCTGCATCCGCTGAGCCTGGGAAAACTCCGGCTGCCGCATCAGCTCCGTCATGCCCGCGCTGAACACCTGTCCTAGAGAGGGCCGCAGGTAGCGTTGGACTACCGAGCGCAGCAGTTGCTGCAGCCAATGGCTGTAAGCGCGAAACTCCTCATCCAGCTTCAACCAGCTCAGATCCTGCAGCTCGGCAAAAGTCTTGCCCCGCAATTTCAGGGTGAGGAAGTTGCTCAGTAGCTGCAGTTCATCTTCCAGATCCTCGCGCCGATCGTCAGGCCAATCCGGTGGGCTGACCAAGGCCGAGTGGGTTTGATAGGAATCCGTAACCACCAGCACCATTACCCGCCCCGGCCCCACCGACAACAACTGCACGTGGTGAACGGCTACCACCGGCCCCTGGGGAGGGGTGATGAGGGCGATGCAACCGCTCAAGTGGGCCAAAAGCTGTGCCACCCTCTGTAGGAAGCTATCGAGGTCGTCCCCCAGCTCACGGTTGAGCTGATCCAGCAACTGCTGCAGCGCAGGATGGGGCTCCGGCTGGGGAGCATCGTTCGGGATCCCATCCATGTTGGCGGAGCTCAACAGATCGTTCACATAGACCCGATAGCCAAAGTCAGAAGGGATCCGACCGGCAGAGGTGTGGGGCTGGAACAGCAACCCAACCTGCTCCAGCGTGGCCAAGTCGTTGCGAATGGTAGCCGTGCTGACTCCGAGGTTGTAGGACTGGGCCAAGGTTTTGGAGCCGACAGGTTCTGCCGTGGCAATATACCTGCGCACCGTTGCCCACAGGATCTTCCGTTGTCTAGGAGTCAGTTCGAGTTTCATGGCTGCTCAAAAGAACCCAATCAACACCTGCTAAGGGGAATTAGCCAATGGATCTCAGGTCAACCAAGCTAGGGCTAAATGAGGATCAGATAAACTTTTACTTCTCTCTTTAACTTTATTGTTACCCTTTCATCTTGGGTTGCAGGCGCGGAAAATTGCAACAGCAGAGGTGGAAAGAGGTGGAGGCTCTTGGTTTGGCGAGAAAAGCGGAGCTCCCTGTAGCCTCTGCATCCTTATTTTTGCCCAAAGGGGGTACTAAAGTGTTAAGTCAACTCTAGGCTAAGTGAGCCTGCTGCTGCCTGTTCTGTATCGTTTTGTATCTTTCGAGGTCGCTCCATGTACTTGTCCCCCCAGGAGGTTGCTCTACCTGGCCGTCCAGCTAGCTCGGGATCGGCGGCAGTGGGGCCTCCAACTCAATTACCCCAAGGCGGTGACCTACCTGAGCGCAGCTATCTTGGAGGGGCGCGGGAAGGGAAAACCGTTGCTCAGGTGATGAGCGAAGGTCTGACGTGGCTGAGCCGAGAGGACGTGATGCCAGGGATCCCGGAAATTCAAGTAGAGGCCACCTTTCCCGACGAAACCAAGCTGTTAACCATCCGCTAGCTGCTTTCTAAGGATCCCCCAAAGACCCAGAGACTTTAGGAGGTTGTCCATCAGAACCTCCGGGGTACTCCCGCCACAGCGCAGCTTGGCGGGCTGGAGGA
>NZ_JANSHO010000046.1:0-7107 GCF_047502635.1 Synechococcus sp. RC10B2 | reverse complement strand
GCTAGCGGGCTTTTCCGCCCCGCACTCAAGTGCGGGGCTACCAAGCTATCCTTTTTTGTGAGCGTTAGCAACAACGGCGCCAAGCACGTCGATCCGGTTGTCACTCAACCCGGCTGGATCCCTGACAGGTGGACAAAGCACCCTGGCAGTTGCCTACCAGAGCAAACCTTAGCACCCGAGTCTCTTTCCACTCAGCAACAACAGCAAAGAAGTAGAGCATCAGCGCGAGCAGAGGGATCAGCGACGACGCACCCTATCTCTTTGGCTGACGAAGACGATGGCGCCGAAGAGAAGCCCCAGCACCACTGCGCCGTACACCAAGCTCCAGAGAAAATTAGCCAGTGAGGGAGTCATAAAAAGAGTTTCCTCCTCGTGCGACTATCAACCACTCAACTATTTCCCGATTATACTGGTCTTTGTCGCTCAACCCAGAGACAGACGCATTGCCGACTATTTCGCCTGGTACTCTAGGGGCACCTCCTCTAGGGTTTGGCTGGTGCCGGCGAAGGGGTTATCTGGAGTTAAAAAGAGCATACAGTGGCATTCCTTTCGCTCCCGCATGGGTACACAGGGGCAGTTCCAATAGCCGGCTTTCACTTCCGCCTCTTTGTCTTCATAAAAACGACAGGGGCAGAGCGGAGCGCCCAATTGCTCTTTGTGCAGAGCCAAGCCCTCGATCACCGCTGTCGTAATCGTAGGATCAGAGCAGAAAAAAGTGTCGGTACGTTTGGCGTAGGTTTCTGCGAAATGCCGCATCACCTCAAAAGTCTTCTGGGAGGCCTTGTTGTAACCACGACTTTCCATGACGATTCTCGGAAGGGAACTGACCGGCTGTTGCTGGTAATGAGGCTCACAGCTTCTTCCGGCCACACTTTCTGAAGTTAATACAGATGTGCGTATGCCGGGATCCTGCTGATTCTACAGACCTCCCCCGAAGTCGGACAAAGCTGTATCTTGCTCTTCGTTGTACTGCAGACTTTTAGAGAAGACAAACAGTGACAGCCGTGCTGTTACACAAGGCAACATTGTTTGGACTTGGCAAGACCCCGCCCTAGGGTACTCTACAGGATCACGCTGACCGGGATCCCTTTTCTCAGGGCACGACCAGCACCGGGCAGGGAGCAAGGTCGATGAGGCGGTGGCTGACGGAGTTGTTCTGCCCCTCGGCAGACAGGCTGAGGCTGCGGGATCCCATCACGATCAGGCTGATCTCCAGCTCGTCCGCCACGTCGCAGATGACGAAGGGTACTTTTCCCTCGCGATACTCGCTCTTGACGCTGTTGATGCCGATTTACTGCAGGCCCAGCTCCGTCTGTTTGGGCAGGTTCTGAATGTTCTGCCGGGCTTGTTCTGCTCGCTCCGCGTCAAGCTCCATGTTGTCCAGTACCGAGAGCAAGTACACCCGACTTTTGCAGCGCTGCGCTAGGTCTGCCACCAAGGGCAAGGCGTGGCTGGTCTCGCGCGAGTTGTCGATGGGAAAGAGCAGCTTGTCGAACCTAGTCGCGGATCCCCCGCTTAAGCCCGGCTCGACCCCTCCCATTTTACTTCTAGCGGGGAGCCGGGTGGACGCCGTCTCTCTGGGGGCGCTGTGGGCGGCGATGAGATCCCTATGGCATGAGAGCTCTTTCTGTCTGTTTGGAGGGTTAGAGCCACCAACAATCTGCGGGGGTTGGGGGTTGCTGACAAAACTCGCAGTTGAGCTAAGGACAAAGGCCAGTCTTTCAGGCAAGGCTGGTCTGCAATTGCTGCAGCTTTTGCCAGAAATCCATGATTTTCAAGTTGACCAAACTTGGAAAAGAATAGTGAAAAAAGTGTCGCCCCCCAGGACAAAACCACATTTGATCCCCTGGCTTTAAGTAGTTTCCCCACTGCTCCAGCGAAGCAGGATCCACAATGGGATCATCCTCGCTGGCGCAAACCAACATCGGCACCGGCACTTTCTGGGCTGGAATCGCTACCACCTGAAATAGGGAATGAGGTATGGGGGAAGTGTCTAAATCTTTAGCCAGGGCGCGGGAGAGTGAGCGCGCTCGCCACTGTTCTGAAGCTGGCAGAAGGCTCTGAGCTATACGCACCAGGAGCTGTTCTCGGCTACAGCAAAACATTTTTCGTTGCACGTAGAAATGGGCATGCCAGGTGGCGGCAGGCTGACTGCCTACAGCCAGCAGGGTTAGAGACCGTATCCGCTGGGGGTAATAGTAGGCAAAAAGATAGGCAACCACCCCGCTCAAGCCGTGGCCGATGAGATGTACCGGTCGATCCCAAGCTTTTAGGTATTCGTATAGCAGCGTCACGACTGTCTCCAAACTACAGGGCTCATCCTGGGTTTGGTGATACTCCCAGTAGGCTACACGGAAACATTTTCCCAGGGATCCCAACAGAGGCCGATCGAAAAGCTTTAGACTGGGAGAAACGCCCAAATAAAGTGCTTCAAAAGAAGGCGCAGAAGCGGAACCTAAGCTCATTTTAGCCATCCCATTTCGACGGTCGAAAGATTAAAGTTGCTGGCTGACAAAAGCTTCATAAAAAAGGGTTATCGGATCCAGAAGCCGGCAGGCAAAAGGTAGAGCCAGATCTCGACAGAGAGAAGGGGATGAGGATCTCCCCTCCCTGCTTTGAGAAGCCTCAACCCTCCTTTACAGCCCCGGCAAAATCTGGGCTACCACATCGCCGCTGCCCAGGAGCATGTAGGCAAACAGGGCACCGCCAACGCCGCCCACCAGAAACCCTCCGGCCAACTGGCTCCAACCGGCGCGGGTGCGCAAGTTTTCCGGCAAATCCTCAGAGCCTGCCGGCACGCGCACCGGCTGAGGGGATCCCTGCGATTCGGCCATCAGTTGCACGCCCGGCGTCGGATAGGCCACCTCGCCGTAGGGGGTATTGACCACTGCCACCAGCCGCGAGCGAGGAAAGGACACCCGTCCGTAAATGGAGAGACAAACCGTCAGGATCAGCACCAGGCCGATGGTCGCCAGCGTCCCTGCCGTCAGGGCCTGCTCCGAATTCCGCAGCGGACTCAACTTGTAAAACGGCCCCACCAGGAAGTACCCATGAGCCATGCCGATCTCCAAGCCGCGCAAAAAAGGAGAGAGGCCCTCCCGGTAGATGGGCAGGTTTTGCAGCAGCAGCAGGGTGAGATCGCCCCGGTTTACCGGCGTGTCCAAGTTGCCCACCTGCGGATCTGTGGCTCGCACCCAGCCCCCGTGCTGGAAGTCAAAGCCGCTGGCTGCCGCCCGCGCCCGGATGGCATGCCAGATGTGCCCCGCCAAAAACAGGATCCCCAAGACAAAGTGGGCTGTGGCCAACCAGGTGCGGCTGCTCACCACACCCATCTCGTCGGCAGCCAGCCCCAGCGGCCCGTAGAAAGCCACCGGATAGGCGATCTCGTTGACGCTGACAAAATAGGCCGCCAAGATGCCCATGTAGGCCAGGGCCCCCAGGCTGTAGGAGAGGTAGGCTTCGCCCGAGTAGATCAGCACCTGCTTGGCCCAGGCAAAGGGCCGTGTGGCTATGTGCCACCATCCCCCCAGCACACAGAGCAGGCCGACATAGATGTGCCCTCCCACCAGATCTTCCAGATTGTTCACGGCGGCCATGCCCTGCTGGCCCATGAGCGGCGTCAGGTAGGCAAAGATCCGCAGCGGATTGAGGGTGGGATCCGTAACTACGCGCACGCGGCCCAGTTGAGCATCGTACAGCCCTCCCCAGAAGAGCGCTTTGGCCACCAGCAACCAGGCCCCCAGCCCCAGCAGCAGCAGGTGGATCCCCAGGATGGTGGTCATCTTGTCGTCGTCTTCCCAGTCGTAGCCGAAAAACTCGGCAAAGGTTTCTCCCTTGGCCAGCACCTCCGGCCCCAAAAGGGCGTGGAAGATCCCTCCTGCCCCCAGCACCGCCGAGGCAATCAGGTGCAGAACGCCCACCACAAAAAAGGGATAGGGATCCGTGGCCACCCCCTCTGCATTCACGCCGATGCCCAACGTGGCCAAATGGGGCAGCAAGATCAGCCCCTGGCTGCCCATGGGCTGAGCCGGATCCCAGTGGGCCACCTCAAACAAAGTCATGCCGCCGGCCCACAGCATGATCAACCCCGCATGGGCCACGTGGGCCCCCAGCAGCTTTCCGGACAGATTCACCAAGCGAGCATTGCCCGCCAGCCAGCTCACCTGAGGGGATCCCTCAGCAGAGGTAGGCGATGAAGATAGAACTGCGCCAGTCATGACAAACTCCCACAGTATCCACAACAAGCTAAGAAGCCGAGTTTGAGATTACAGATTGAAGAGTGTTTTGAGTTTGGCCGTCCACTCTTTAATTCGTTTTTCCGTCAGCTCCGGCTGATTGTCTTCATCCAGAGCAAGGCCGACAAACTCGCCGTTAACCACTCCCTTGGACTCATTGAACTCGTAGCCTTCTGTAGGCCAGGAGCCGACGTTTTTTCCGCCGCGCTCGGCAATTTTTTGGGTCAGGATCCCCATGGCATCTTGAAAGTTGTCGGGATAGCCCAACTGATCCCCAACTCCAAAATAGGCTACCGTCTTACCGGAAAAATCGATTTCATCCAAATAGGGGAAAAACCCATTCCAATCGGCCTGCAGCTCCCCGATATTCCAAGTTGGACAGCCGATGATTAAGTAGTCGTACCTATCAAAGTCCTCAACCGTGGCCTCGGCAATGTTGATCAAATCTACATTGTCTTCGCCCAGCTCTTTTTGGATCATCTCAGCGGCTCTCTCGGTATTTCCGGTTTGAGTGCCGAAAAATAGACCTACTTTTGCCATTGCTCCTACCTCGAAACTGCAAGTGCAAAGCTCAAAATCAGATGGCTAGATTGCCGTTAGGCCTGCTGCGCTGCAAGTTCTACTCTGCCGGTACGGAAATTGAACCCTCGCGCTTTCAGGGCATGGAACAGGTGGCCCTGAAGGAAGAAAAAGGCCAGCCAAAAATGGGCATTGGCCAGCCAAACCCTAGATGTGAGAGCTCCCCCTTGCTCAAAGAAGGGATAGCGATCCAAGCCCACCTGCAGCAGCGGCCCATAGAAAACTTCGGGATAGACCACTGGGTTAACGGCAACGAAATAGGCGGCAATAAATCCCATCAAGGCCAAAGCTCCCAAGCTGTAGGAAAGATAAGCTTCCCCAGACCAGATAAAAATCCGTTCTGCCCAGGCAAAAGGCTTGGTCGCGATATGCCAAACCCCACCTGCCACCAGGAGCAAGCCCAGCCAGAGGTGGCCGCCCACCACGTCTTCTAAAGTGTCCACCCCGGCGATCCAGTGGCGCCCTTCTATGCCCAACAGGTGGCCAAAGGGGTTCCAGTTGGGAGACACCAGGCGCACCTCTCCTGCCACCGGGTCGAACAAGCCGCCAAACACCACTGCCTTGAGCACCAAAAGCCAGGCTCCCAATCCCAGCAGCACCAGGTGGATCCCTAGGATGGTGGTCATCTTGTTTTTGTCTTGCCAGTCGTAGCTAAACAGGGGAAAGGCTTTGGGATCCAGCACCGCCGGCCCGCGCAGGGCATGAAAAATGCCGCCAAACCCCAAAAAGGCAGAGCTGATGAGGTGGATCGCTCCCACCGCAAAGTAGATATCCGTATCCAGGACTTCCCCGCCGGATCCCACCCCCAGCCCCAAGCTGGCCAGGTGGGGCAAGAGAATCAGCCCCTGCTCATACATCGGTCGGCTGGGGTCAAACTTGGCCAACTCGATCAGGGTCATCGCCCCTGCCCAGAGAACGATCAGCCCGGCATGGGCCACATGCGCCCCCAGCAGCCGGCCAGAAAGATCGGTCAAACGGGCGTTGCCCGCCCACCACGGGATCTGTTGTTGCGAGCTAGATCCCCCTTCTTGCTTGAGTGTCGTCGCTGTCATCTCCGCTCCTCTTGCGTTTCTAAACAAGCTTTTCTAGGAAAAGGCCAGAGACCTTGCCCCAGGCCCGCCTCTGGCCGCACGGACACATCCTTTCGAGACACGTAACCAACTGTTGAGAGTAAATCTCAACAGCGAGCTGTGACCTACTCTAGGCTTCTTGCAAACAAATATCAATGTCTTTAGAGTTAAGTTTTGTTAAGAGTCGGACTTGTATCCGCCCATAGCCCCACCTGGGGAAGCTGCAGATGGAAGCTGGCCCGCAGAGGGACGAGCCGGGCGATCCGGTGGCAGCCGGTGATAAAAATCTCTCCCTTCTTAAGATTGAGTCGCAATAGCTGGATTACAATCAAGCCAAAGTTGGCCAAGTCGAGGGCAAAGGAGTCGGAGGAGATGTCGAGGTATCTGAAGCTGTGGACGGGGATAGGGCTTTATGTTCTGGTCAGCGGGGCCGCTTGCGGGGAAACCCAAAAGGATCCCTCGGCTGCGGGCGGCGGGGATCCACCGGCCCTGAGCCAGGCTTCGCCTCAGCAGGCAGCTCAAATGAACCCGGAGTGTCGGCCTATCCCGGTGGATGGCGGCGGCGAGGGTGGGGAAGAAGGGGCAGGCTCTCGCCGGCCAGCCGTTGTGCTCTCTCCTGAGCAGCGGTTTCAGGATCGGCAGATTTTGCTCGACTTTGCCGATCAGGTGGTGATCCCTGCCTATGAGCAGTTGGTCGCCGATACCCAGGCCCTGTCTCAGGCCATCCAGGCCTTCGTGCAAGATCCCAATGCCCAGACTTTGCAAGCGGCTCGCCAGGCTTGGTCTGTTGCCCGCATCACTTGGGAGGAGAGCGAGGCTTTTGCCTTTGGGCCGGCGGCTTATTTGGGGCTGGATGCGGATTTGGACGAATGGCCCCTGAACGAGGTGGAGGTGCTGGAAGTTCTCAACAGCGGCGATCCCCTCACTCCAGAGACCGTGGCCGAGTTGGAAAGCGGGCAAAAGGGATTTCATGCCGTGGCCTTCTTGCTCTTTGGCGTGGATAACAACAAGTCTTTGCAAGACTTTACCGAGCGGGATCGGGAGTACTTGGCTGCCCTTGGCCCAGTTTTGGCGGATACGGCGGCAAAGCTGCTCAAAAGCTGGACAGAGGGAGTGCAAGGGCTGCCTGCTTTTCGCGAAGAATGGGTAAAAGCCGGCGAGGGCAGCAAGAGTTACAGCCTTTTAATTTAAAATAGGGTACAGGTATTCAAGAGGAAGGAGAG
>NZ_JANSHO010000045.1:0-7679 GCF_047502635.1 Synechococcus sp. RC10B2 | reverse complement strand
TATCGCTTCACCGCTGAGCAGTAATGCTCAGCAGTGTTCAGCGTAAATGTATCAGGTACAGATCTCAGACCAACCCCAGTGTAGAGTTTGCAGCTAGGAAACCCCAAAAATCCTCAGCAAGACTCCGGCACGGACGGAAAACTGCGCTCCCAGCCATAGCGGTCTGGAAGAGCCTCCCCAGCACCTCAAGGTGCCAACTGCGCGATAACAACAGAACCGCAAAATCTAAGATTGAGAACCCCAATCCCTGCCACCGTGCTTTCTGCTCTCTCCGCAAAAGAGGCGGCAGTCAAGGGATCCTAAAATAGGGGGAAAGCTCTCTCCCGGCTCCACCGTGGCACCTCGTGGTTTCAAACCCATTCAGAACCGCTCCGGTAGGGAGAGCCTGGCTCCCTACGTGCGCACCTTGCCCCTGGTGATCGACGCCATGCTGGATCTGGCGCAGGTGCGGGGCGACGATCTCCTCTACGACTTGGGCTGTGGGGATGGCCGCATTCCTATCCGGGCAGCCCAGCGCTGCGGCACGCGGGGCCTGGGGGTGGATATCGACCCAGAGCGCATCCTAGAGGCACAGCAGGCGGCCCAAGCCGCTCAGGTTCAGGATCGGGTCAGTTTTCGGCAGCAGGACTTGCTCACCCTGGATCTCTCGCCAGCGACGGTGGTGACCTGTTATTTGCTGCCCCGCTCCCACCTGCTGATTCGAGACAAGCTGCGCAGCGAGCTCCGGCCTGGCGCCCGCCTGGTCACCCACACTTTCGATATGGGGGATTGGCCGCCCACCGCCACCACCACCGTGTCAGATGTTATCAACACCTACACCATCTATCTCTGGCGGATTTAGCCCCCACTTTTTGCCAGCCCTCTTGACTTGCCTGTTCGCTCCTGGCCTAATTCAACTCAGCCCTCTCTCCCGTTCCCCCTTGAGACGCCGTCTACTTGAGTTCTGGCGCCGCCGCTTCCCCCACAGCCTGCGCACTCAGGTGGCGCTGGTGATTGCCAGCCTTTCCTTTGTCCCCAACTTGGTTTTCATCCTGTCGGTGCAGTGGATCCTCCCCGGCACAGAGCTCAGCCCCGAGGGATCTGTCCTGCTGCTGCTGTGGATCCCTTTGCTAGCAGGGCTATCGGCAGTGGTGGGCTATGTCCTGTCTTCCCTAATCTTGCGGCCCCTCACCTTGCTGGCCCGCGAGCTGGGCCATCTGGAAACCTTAATTAGCCAGCCGGCCCGTTGGAATTTGCTGCTCCGCCCCGGGGATCCCCAAGAGGCTTTGATCCTGCGCCAGGCCTTTGCCCATCTGCTGCGCCAGATCCAGATTGACCAATTGCGGCGGGAAGCCTTTACCGCCACCTTGGTGCATGACCTGAAAACCCCTCTCATTGCCTTTGGGCATTTGCTAAGTGCCCTCAAGCAGGAGCAGCAGTTGCAGCCGGAAGAGCGGCTTGCCCTGCTGGATCGCATCTTGCAGGAGAACCAACGCAATCTGTCCCTGGTGCAGCGGATGGTGGAGGCCCACCGCCTAGAGCGGGGCGAGATCGAGCTACATCCTCGTCTTTGCGATCTGGGATCCCTGGCCCGACGGGTGGCCGAACGCATGGGATCCCTGGCCCGAGAACGGGGGATCGACCTGCGAGTGGAGGGAGAAGGGTGGGCCAATGCCGATGAGGCCGAGCTGGAACGGGCGCTGGTGAACCTGGTGGACAATGCCTTGCGCTACGCCCGCCAGGTGGTGGTGCTGACCATCAGCCCTCGCCAGATCCAGGTGCGGGATGACGGGCCCGGCCTGCCGGCTCCCCTGGAAGAGCTGGCCCAGCCCTACATCGCCCAACCCATTCACATCGCCGGCCAGCACTACCCGACCGGCTCAGGAGGTCTGGGGCTGTACATCGCCAAACGTATCCTGCAAGCCCACGGAGGAGACTTGTGTTTGGTGGAGACGGGATCCCAGGGCACGACCCTAGCGCTGGTGCTGCCCTGATCCCCAACCCCGCCAGGGGAGAAAAGCGCCCAAGGGATCCCCTCTGCTTCGCGTTAGTGGTGTGGAGCGCTTGCAGCTCACTCGACAGGGCGGCCCCGATACATCAATCGATAGTTTGCCGGCGGGGGCGCAGCCGTTTGCTCTTGGCGTTCTTCTGTTGCAACGGACAGGGAAGGAGGGGGGCTGTCTTTTTCAGACCACAAACCCAGCTGCTCGAGAACCGCGTGAAGAGCTTCCGTGTCGATGGGAAAAGACCACCTGGCTGCCTTGTAAATTTGCTCGAGGGAGTGGAGAATGTCGTCGGCTTCGGCCAAACCGGGGATCACCTCGGCTGCCCCCTGGTAAATGGCCCAGCGCCGCTCTGCCGGCTCGATGGGGCGACGAGGGTAATGAGTGAGAATCACAGGGATATCCGGAAGCCGGCTCCGACACTCTCGACAAAAGGCATAGGGGTTAAACAGCCCCGTCGTCATATCCACCACCATCAGATCCGGAGAATGAGTTGCCGCCACCTCCACCAGATCTGCCTGAGGAGAAACCAGCACCACTGTATGGCGCTGAGACTCCAGCACCAGCTTCCAGAGCTGGGCTTGCAAAAGCTGACCCTGAGCCACCAGAACGGTCTTGGTCACGGTGAGCAGAGAAACGACTTGCCTTAGTTCACAACTTTGCCTACGGCGCAAGGTAGCATTTCCAATAGAGAAGAAACAGTAACTAGCTATACCGGTAGTGCTGGGCTGACCCAGCCGCTTGGATACGTAAACTACCCGACTCCGACCGCCCCCCCTTCCCCCCCAACCCCCCGTATATGGGGGCAGGGGGGCGGGGGGATTGAGGGGGTACAGTGCGGGGCTCCTGCAGTTTCTAGCTGAAACTCCACCGATCTGCGACAAGTTTTTGGGTACAGCTTGCCCGGCGGCCTCAGCACTTGCCTTGCTCGGTCAAACCACCCTCAGCTTCCTCTTCGGTTTCGGAGGCCAGCTCGGCCTGCAAGGCCTGCCACTCCTCCGGGGAGAGGGAGTGAAGTTTTTCTTGGATTTGCTGCCTCTCGAAAGTGGCCCACTGGGCCTTCAGAGTCATTTCCCTGCTCAACACCCGCTTCAGGTAGCCCACCGTCCAGCCCAGGCATCCCAGCAGAAACACCACACTCGACACCTGCTGCGCCGCGCCCGTATCTAAGCCGGCCCAAAGCAGCAGCCCGTAGAGAAGTCCTCCCCCCAAGAGCAGGGCTAGGCCAATGCCGAGAACATCCCGTCTGCGCATGGCTGGTAGGTTGCAGAAGGGCGAGCTCTAGAGCGAACGCGGCTTGGGCCGAAACGTCATGAAGGGAGCCACGAGCACCATACCGGGGAAGAAAAACAAAACTAGGAAAAACATCAACACCTTTTCCCAGGCACCGCTGTAGTTCCAGCGCTTGTCCACGTACACCAAAAACAAGAACGGCAGCACCAGCAGGTAGAGAACTGCTAGCGCAGCATAGGTCAAGCCAATGAGCGTCGAGGTAGAGAGCATATCCAGTTGCCTCGAATTAACCTGGGCAAATCCAGTCCAATCGGGGTCATATTACAGCATTGTAATGGTGAATGAACTTGTCGGCTTAGCCGGCTCTTCGCCTCATCGCTATAAACTCGTGCTGATGGCCCCGACAGGGCAGGTGGGGATGCATTGTTCGCACATAACACAGCGATTACGCAGAAACTCCAGTTTCCAGTCGGGAGCGGAAATCTTCAGTGCCTCGGTGGGGCAAACGCCCGTACACAAGCCGCAATCCACGCACAAATCTGGGTCGATCTGAATTTCTTTAGCCCGCTCGGCCACCTCAATGCCCAAAGACTGCACCCACTCCAGCCCCGCCTCCACCTGGTCGATATCTCCCGAGAGCTCCACCACCAGGGTGCCCACTTCGTTAGGGGTTACTCTGGCACGGACGATGTTGGCGGCTACATCGAAGTCTTTCGCCAGACGATAGGTGAGGGGCACATTCACCAAGTGGCGAGGAAAAATCAGGGTCACTCGTTTGCGCACGGATTTGACTTGCGTAGCTGAGGTACGACGACTCTTCCAGTATGCCAAGGCCGACTGCCAAGTTCGGCCATACTGCAAGCAAAAAATCTCCCCTCACCGGCAGAACAGATGGGGTGCTTTCTCGCCTGCCCGCAGGTTGGAAGCTATGAAAGGCGCCCCGCGGCCTGCCACAATAGGGGCAGAGCGTCTTCGATCCCCATGAACTCGGCCCGGCCCCGTCTCAACTCCGAGCACTACCGACAGATGTTGGTGCGCGATGGTGAGCGTCGCTTCCGCGAGTGGCACACTGCCTTTCTCAACTACCAGCGGCAGTTTTTGCAAGAGATGAAGCGGCTGCAGCTCCGTTCTTCCTCGAATGGCTAATTTCTTCAGGAATGCCTACGCCCACTACTTTCAACCTGCTGCCGATCTGTTCTGAGCCCGATCCTTCCCTCCGCCAAGAAACTTTGGAATTGTTGGAGTGGCCCCGCCTCTGCCAACACTTGGCCAGCTTTGCCGCCACACCCCTAGGCCGCCGCGCCTGCCTAGAGCTGGATCCCTGGCGGAGCCGCGCCGAGAGCGAGGTCTGTCTTGATCAAACGGAGGAGGCCATCCGGCTGGATTGCAGCCAGCCAGGGGGGATTTCTCTGGACGGGATCCACAACTTGCTGCCGGCCCTGGAACGGGCCGAACGGGGGGGCATTCTGAGCGGGGAAGAGCTGGTGCAGATTGCCACCACCTTGGGGGCTGCTCGCCGCCTTCGCCGACTCATCGATGCTGACGAGCGCCTGCCCCGCCTGCAGGAGTGGGTGAGCAATCTGCGCACCTATCCTGAGCTAGAGCAGGAGATCTTCCGCTGCCTGGACGAACACGGCGAGGTGAGAGATAGCGCCAGCGCCGCCCTGGCAGACCTGCGCCGTCAGCACCGCCAGTACCGCAGCCAGATCCAAGAACGCCTACAACAGGTGATGAGCCAGCACCCCCAGGCGCTGCAGGACACGTTGATTGGCCAGCGGCAGGGGCGCTTTGTGCTGATGGTAAAGGCCACCCATCGGGATCTCATCCGCGGCATTGTGCACGACAGCTCTGCCAGCGGGGCCACCCTCTATGTAGAGCCCTACGCTGTGGTGGAGCTAGGCAACCGGCTGCGGGAAAGCCAGGCCCAGATCCAGGCGGAGGAAGAGCGGATCTTGGCCGCCCTCTCGGCCCAGGTGGGATCTGTTGCCGAGGATTTGGAGCATCTGCAGGCGGTGATGGTGGGGCTGGAGGTGGCGTTGGCTCGCGCTCGCTACAGCCTTTGGTTGGGGGGCAATCGCCCCCAGTTTGTCCCGGCAGGATTGCGCCTGCGCCAAGCTAGGCACCCCTTGCTTCTGTGGCAGTCTCGCGAGGAAGGCAAGGGCCCGGAGGTGATCCCGATCGATTTCACCCTCTCGGAGTC
This sequence comes from Synechococcus sp. RC10B2, assembly GCF_047502635.1. Classification (NCBI taxonomy): domain Bacteria; kingdom Bacillati; phylum Cyanobacteriota; class Cyanophyceae; order Synechococcales; family Synechococcaceae; genus Synechococcus; species Synechococcus sp. RC10B2. The sequence continues at coordinate 2,264 of NZ_JANSHO010000045.1, read as the reverse complement.
CATCCGCGCCGTGGTCATCACCGGCCCCAACACTGGCGGCAAGACGGTTGCCCTGAAGACCTTGGGGCTATTGGTGCTTATGGCCAAGGCGGGGATCTTCCTGCCCGCCCAGGATCCGCCCCAACTGCCCTGGTTCGACGGGGTCTATGCCGACATCGGCGACGAGCAATCGCTGCAGCAAAGCCTCTCCACTTTTTCCGGGCATATTCGCCGCATCAGCCGCATCGTGCAAGCTTTGCAGTCGGAGCCGGCGCCGGCCCTTGTTCTGCTGGACGAGGTGGGGGCAGGCACGGATCCCAGCGAGGGCGCGGCCCTGGCTGCCGGGCTATTGGAGTATCTCGCCGAAAAGGCCCTGCTGACCTTGGCCACCACCCACTACGGCGAGCTGAAGGCTCTGAAATACCAGCATCCCGGCTTTGAGAATGCCTCGGTGGAGTTTGACGAGGCCACCCTGGCCCCCACCTACCGCCTGCTGTGGGGGATCCCTGGTCGCTCCAATGCCTTGGCCATCGCCCGGCGGCTGCACCTGGAGCCGGAGATTCTGCGGCGGGCGCAGCAGCATCTGCAGGGGGAAAGCCAGGTGGATAAGGTGATCGCGGGGCTGGAGGCGCAACGGGCCCAGTTGGAAGAGCGGGCCGCCCAGGTGGGATCCCTGCACCAAGAGCTGGAAACCCTGTACCGCCAAATGCAGCAGCGCAGTCGGCAAATGGCTGAGCGAGAGGCGCAACTGGAGTACCGGCAGCAACAGGGGCTGCAAGCCCTCTTGGCCGCCGCCCGCCGGGAGGTGGCCGCCGCCGTCCGCAAGCTGCAACAGGGGGACGATCCCCAGCAGGTCGCTGCTGAGCTGGAGCAGATTCGCAGGCGCTACTCGCCGCCGCCGCCGCCCGTTGAGACTGAGTTCGTGCCAGAGGTGGGGGATCGGGTGCGGCTGCGGGGCCTGGGACAGACGGGAGAGGTCATTGCCGTCGAAGGAGAGGTGTATGTGGTGCGCAGCGGCATTCTCAAGTTCACGGTGCCGCGGGGCCAGTTGGATCCCATCGATGAACATCAGGCCAAACAGCGCCAGCGCCCCAAAGCTCCTCCTTCCCCACCGCCCACCACTGCTCCCCTGAACCTGCGCACCAGCCGCAACACCCTTGACCTAAGGGGGAAAACTGTAGCCGATGCCGAGGCGATTCTGGAACAGCACTTTGCCCAAGCCCCTCCTGGCCCGGTTTGGATCATCCACGGCCACGGCACGGGACGCCTGCGGGCCGGCGTCCAGGCCTACCTCCAAAATCACCCGCGTGTCCAGAGGTTTGCCCCAGCGGATCCCCAGGACGGCGGTACGGGTGTGACTGTGGCCCACCTGCGGTGAGGGTCAGGCTGTTTCAAACTCCCTGACAGTCGTTTCAAACAAGGTTAAGGCACTTTGCCGCTGGCCTTCACCCGCCCCTCTTCCTCAGGGGGAGAGGGAAGCTGAAGCTCCACGAACAGGCTGTTTGGTAACTGTTCAAACTTGACTTTGGAGCGCCGCTGCCGAGCTGACGGGCTGGGATCCCGCTTGGCGGTGCCGACTTTGCCAAAGCCAGTAGGCGCGCAGCAGTTGGCTATCTCCAATTAACTTGAGCATCACCGCCACCGTCGCGCCGGTCCAGCAGAGGGGGCCGAAAGTGGCACCTGCTGCTGCCAACAGGGCCAACCCGGAAAGATTCAGCCCCAAGCCCTGTACCCACATCCACCAAACAGTCTCACGCTCTAACATTGGCCAGATCCCAGAGGAAGAATTGGATAGCCCTACTCTCTTGAATCTGAGGTGGGATGGGGATGTGGCCAAGCCTCAGCCCAGATGCCCAAAGCTGCATACTTCGAGGGGCGTTATGTCCATAGCGCTTAACCACCTAGCCCATCCACTCCTGCAATCGGGCCAGGGCCCGCCGCTTTTGCGTTGCAGAGCGGACGCTGCTCTTCGTCAGCCGGTTGCAGCCATGCACCAGACCCTTGCCTCCCAGCGCCACCAGAGTGACCCGCTGGGTTTGCCCCGGCTCAAAACGCACCGCTTGGCCGGAAGGGATGTTGAGGCGCCTGCCAAAGCTGGCGGCGCGATCCAACACCAGGGCTCGGTTGACCTCAAAAAAGTGAAAGTGACATCCTCTCCCGCTAAGCCCTGACGGGCTGTAGACGGGAGCTTCCGAGAATCACTTCTCGGAGTTGCTGCTTCAACGGACTGGTAAACCAGGATCCTCCACAGCCAGAGAGCGGCAGTCCCACCGCCCTGAGTCCAC
>NZ_JANSHO010000044.1:0-101967 GCF_047502635.1 Synechococcus sp. RC10B2 | reverse complement strand
TTCTCGGAAGCTCCCGTCTACAGCCCGTCAGGGCTTAGCGGGAGAGGATGTCACCTTGGCCGCCCGCGCCGGGGCAGGAGCTAGCTTACAGACAGGGAGTAATCTGACCTCTGTTGGCAGGCGTCGCTTCCTCCCCACGGCTAGCCGCGCTGCGTTTTTCTAAGGAGGGGGAGGCAAGCTCTGTAGAACGCTGTGAACCACCGCTGCCGAGTTGAGAGCCGCTGTCTGAAAAAAAGTTAGGAAATCGGTATCGCTCCCTATGTCGCTAACCGATCGGACCAGCAGACAAGGGATCCCAGCTTCTTGCGCCACCCGTACCACCGCCGCTCCTTCCATTTCCACGACCAGGGCTCCGGTGCGCTCGCGAATTTGATGCCGGAGCTTGGCGTCGGCCACAAATACATCGCCCGTGGCCACCAGGCCTTGGTGGATGACCGGCTGCCGCCCCTGCAGCGGGTGAAGAGGGATCCGCTCCCCTTGGGCCACGATCAGGTCGTAAAGGGCACTATCGGCCTCCGCTAGAGGATGGCGCAACTCAGGGATAAAGTCGATCCCCAAGACAAAGCCTTCGGGCCGTCCGGTGCCGAAATCGTGCTCGATGGCGGCATGGGCCAGCACCACATCCCCCATCTGCAGGTGATCGGCCAAGGCGCCGGCCACGCCGGTAAAGATAATGCCCCGCAAAGGGAAGTGGGCCACCAACAGGGCTGCCGTAGTTGCCGCTCGCACCTTGCCCACCCCCCCTTGAACTACCACCACCGGCTGTCCGGCCAGGGATCCCTGATGGAACTGCCGCCCCAGATGGGTATGGACAGAGTTGATCTCCATTGCTTGGGTGAGCATGGCCACTTCTTCCGGCAGGGCCCCCAAAATGCCGACAGCCTTTTGGGAGGGGTGGGATGGAGTTTCCATAGGGCTTCCCTTAGGTTTTTGAGAATCCTCAGGTTTGAGAGGCGGGCGGGATCCGCTGTCCCCACAGGCCTGGCCATTTGGTGACTTTGAGATCTCCCAGCACCTGCACCTGACAGGCCAAGCGCAGCCCGTTGCCGTCCTGGGCCGCCGCCGTGGACGGGAGTTGGTGGGGTGGCAAAGACAGGCGGGCCCGTTCTCGCCAGCCCATAGGGGAAACAGCCCCTTCGATTTGTACGGCACAGGTGCCCAGACCGCGGCAGTTGAGGATAGGAGCCGGCGGGTTGTAGAGCGGGATCCCGGCTTGCAGCAGCACCTGGCGCAGGTTGGCGCCCGCCTCATAAGCGAGGGTGCGTCCTTGAACGTCAGGCTGGGGCATAGGTAACCTTCCCAACCGCGAACAGTTCTATTCTGGCCTGAGCCGGATCCGGCAGCATGGCAGGTAGGTGGGAGGGCTAGGCAGTATAGTTAAGGTGGTTAGACAGGGAGTAGGGGAAAGACCATGGTCTACAGCGAGCCGCTCATCGACCGTTCTCCAGAAGGTTTTCCAGGCCTGATGGAAGAGCCCCCTCGCTACGTTGAAGTTGTCTCAGCAGTAGTTTCCAGCCTCAAAGAAGATGCCGCCTACGAGAACCACGAGCAGGGCCACACCTGGAAATTCACCTACGGCAGCGTGGAAGTGTTCGTCCACCTGAGCGGCGAATCCCCCGAAGATACCCTGTTGGTGTGGTCTCCCGTGCTCTCTCTGCCGGTGGCGGAGCCGGCTAAGCTCATGCAGAAGCTGCTGGAGAAAAACTGGAGCGAAACTCTGGAAGCCCGTTTTTGCATCTGGAACAACCAAGTGGTGCTAAACCACCACCGCACTCTGGAAGGGCTCAGCGCTGGCGAGATCTCGCGCGCCATCACCCTTGTGGCCAGCTTGGCCGATGAGTACGATGAGCAGCTCCAGGCTGAGTTTCCCAAAGCTTGATGGGATCCCAGGGCTCTTGGCTGCCCTATCGCGTGGCCGCTGGCGGCTGGCAGATGGAGCAGGACTTTTGGCTTTTGCAGCGGCTGCGCCAGGATCCCAGGCCCTGTTTGCGCTTTTACGGCTGGGATCGGCTTACCCTCTCTCTGGGACGTCACCAGGCCTGGCCAGATCTGCCGCCAGGGATCCCGATGGTGCGCCGGCCCACCGGAGGACGGGCGGTGTTGCACCAGGCGGCGGAAGATGCAGCAGAGCTGACCTACAGCTTGGTGTTGCCCCTCTCTTACCTCCAAGCTCGGCTGCCCAATTTGCGGCGAGCCCAGGTGTACGACTTCTGCTGCCGTTTTTGGGTAGAGGGGCTGGCGGCGCTGGGCATTGAGGTGGATGCTCCCGCTTCTGTCCGCGGCCAAGGTGGCCAGGATCGGGGCTACCGCAACAAAATCAGTTGCTTTGCCGCCCGTACCCGTGCCGATCTAAGCTGGCAGCGCAAAAAGCTGATGGGCAACGCCCAACTGTGGCAACCCTGGGGGATCCTGCAACAGGGATCCCTCCTGTTGCGGCCCAATCCCGAGCTGTGGGAACGGTACCTGCCCGGATCGCAAGTGATTGGCGTGTACGACCTTTGCCCAACAGCGCCGGGGATCCCTGAGTTGATTGAGCATTTTCTCCGCATGGCCCAGGAGTGCTTTGAGGTGGAATGGCAAGAAGAAGCCTGGCCCGCACTGCTGGCTTAGTTTCTGGTTTCTAATCAACCATCGAGGGAGCAAGAAATAGCTTGACTCTTGCTGAAAAAGAGTTGTGCAGAAAAATCCGGAAGGCTTTGCAGCTAGACCGAAGAAGATTTTCCCTTGCTTAGAGCTCTAGCCTCTTTCCCCTGCGAAAAGAGGAAAGCCAAGACTCGTCCCAGCGCTATTTTTTGTGTCGACAAACACCAAAGGCAAAGCAGCAAGAGACTGCTACCCTCTCCATCCCCAATAGCTGTGCTAAAACCAAGGCAGCGCTCAGCCAGGTAAGCCATGCCAAAAGTTTGGGCGGCAGTTTTGCTAGGCATTTTCTTACTGCCGCAGCCCGCTTGGGCCATTACCCTTGAACAAGTGCCCAACCCCCGCCGTCAGTATGGAGGGTGGGTTTCCGACACCGCCAATATCCTCAGCAGTAGCACTGAAAACGAGCTGAACCGCCTTATCACCCAGCTTGAGCAGCGCACCGGTGCCGAGATGGCGGTGGTTACGGTACCCAATACCCAGGGATATGCCACACCGAAAGCGTTCACTACGCAACTATTCAACTACTGGGGCATTGGCAAGGCTGGCCGCAACAACGGCGTGTTGTTCCTCGTCTCGGTAGGAGATCGGCGGATAGAGATTGAGACAGGCAGAGGCTTGACCACCCTCCTCCCCGACAGCCAGGTTCAGCAGATTATCGACCAGCAAATCCTGCCCAGGTTTCGCGCCGGAGACTTCGACGGCGGCACCCTAGCGGGAGTACGGCAGTTGGCCTCAGCCCTGCAGGGGCAGCAGGCTTCCACCTCTCTTTCCCCTGCAACCGTTCCTCAAGCGGTTGGAGCGGGATCCCTGGCTGTTGCCCAAAGCTCCCTGGAAGGGATCCTGCTGCTATTGGGGATCATCATCCTAGGGGTGGGGTGGCAGCGCTCCCGCTTGCCGGTCTACCTAAAGGCCGAGCGAGGGACAAGACGAGCTATCCCCCTGACCCGTCGAACTCAAGAGGCGGCTGCTCTCTCTTCGCTCCAGAGCGATCCCATTCGACTGTTTCTCTATTCCGGCTCCCTTTGCCTTGGCCTCTTCCTGATGTCGGCCAGTGGCAACTGGCTGGTGCTGACGCTGCCCCTCCTGGCGGCTGTGGTGACCGACGGCACCCTGTGCCAGAAGCGGGGGATCCCCTTTCAGCCCGTGGTCTGCCAAAGCTGCGGTCGACCCATGCGCCCCATCCAGGCGCAAGTTCTCGATACGTGCCTCTCCCCGGGAGATCGCTTAGCCAAAAGCCGGGGCAGAGCCAGCTACTACGGCTGGTTTTGCCCTAGCTGTCAGGGGGCAGCTGTGGTTGTTCGCGAGAATGCATTTTATCGCCACCTCTATTGCCCCCGGTGTCAAGCTCTCACCCTCGACCTCACCACCCAGGTTCTCAGGGAAGCCACCTATTCCTCTAGCGGCTTGAAGCTGGAAATCCTGAGCTGTCCTATCTGCGGGTACCGCAGCGAGCGAGAGGTGGTCATCCCCGAGCTCAGCGACACAGACACAGATTCAGACTTCGGTGGAGATTCAGGTGGAGATTCAGACTTCGGTGGCGGTAGCAGCGGAGGTGGCGGAGCGGGCGGCAGTTGGTGAGACCCAACTCTAGAGATTTCTCTATCGATCTGAAAAAGGAGTCGGGCTTCTCTTAAATCCGCCAGGGCAGTACAGTGGTAAGGGAGCAGCGATAGAGAAGATCCCATGACCCTTGCAGAAGGCGTACAACTGGTTAGCTTTGGGGTGCTCTCGGCAATGGCCATTGGCTTTGCCCTGGGAGTGGTTTGGGCCCCTAACATCGTCTATTCCGGCTTTCTCTTGGGGGGCGTTTTCCTGAGCATAGCTGGGCTGTACCTTCTCTTGAATGCCGATTTTGTGGCTGCAGCTCAGGTGTTGATCTACGTCGGCGCCGTCAACGTGCTGATCCTGTTCGCCATCATGCTGGTGAACCGGCGCTACACCTTTGCCCCTCTGAAGCTGGGCTGGCTGCGCAATGGAGTGACAGCGGCGGTGTGTTTGGGGCTGTTTGCCCTCCTGACGGCAATGGCCCTGAATACCCCCTGGCAGTTGGAGCCGATCCAGCCCACGAGCAGTGCTTTGGTGATGGGTGGGCATTTCTTTAGCGACTATCTGTTGCCGTTCGAGTTGGCTTCTGTTTTGCTGCTGATGGCGTTGATCGGGGCCATTGTGCTGGCGCGTCGAGAGTTTGTCGTTCCCCAAGCCCAAGAAGGGGATCTCAGCTTGCTGGAGCGGGCCCGGCCACAGCTTGAATCGGAGTCGGAACGCCCAGCAGAGCTGGTGAGCACGCGTTGAAGCTGCCTGCTCTCGGCCATACAGCCCAGCGTTTTCCTGATGCCCCTCTCATCTGTATCCAGTGGAGCCTCTTGTGATGTTGCAACTGCAGTTTTTCTTGGTGGTCGCGGCAATTCTTTTCTGCATCGGCATCTACGGCTTGATCGTCAGTCGCAACGCCATTCGGGTGTTGATGTCGATTGAGCTGATGCTCAACGCCGTCAACCTGAACTTTATGGCTTTCTCCAACTTTGTCGACTCGGGCTTGATTCGCGGCCAAGTGTTTTCGGTATTTGTCATCACCGTGGCGGCTGCCGAGGCGGCAGTGGGCTTGGCCATTGTGTTGGGGATCTACCGCAACCGCGCCACCATCGACATGGAGAGCTTTAACCTGCTCAGGTGGTAGTTGTTTTCTTGATCGATGACTTTCAGGTGCGGCTGGGCAGCGGCGGGCATTGGATCCCAGGGATCAGGGATTCCAGCAGGCCGCTGCAGGCGTCCCAGAGCAGCTCGATCACGTAGTGAAACCCTGCCTCGCCCCCGTAGTAGGGATCCGGAACTTCTTCATCGGTGTGAGAACGACAGTAGCTACAGATTAGGCGTACCTTGTCGGCATATCTTCTCTGGGGATCGAGGCTGAGGATATCGCGGTAATTTTGCCGATCCATGGCCAGGATCAGGTCGAACTCCCGCAGATCCAAAGGATGAATTTGCCGGGCTTGGCCGTGCAGCTCCAGTCCATAGCGCTGGGCAACTTGTCGCATGCGGCGATCTGGGGGACTGCCGAGGTGGTAGGCGGCTGTACCTGCCGAATCGCAGAGGATGTCCCCCTCATGGCCGCTGCTCTGCAGCAGGTGGTTGGTGATCCCTTCGGCAGCGGGAGAACGGCAGATGTTGCCCAGGCACACAAACAGCAGCTTTTGGCTCATGGATCCCTCGACGGCAGTGAACATTTCCCACCGCATTATCTGCGTTTTGCGGCCCAGAGTACAGAAGCAGGCGAGAGGGGATAGGGCCCTCAGGCGGCAGCGGGACAGATTCTTGGCCAGAATGGAGCTAGTTCCCCTGGTGAGATGTCTTATGCCAGATGCCACCCGCTACCCCCACCCGCAGGATGTGGCCAACCTCATTCTCTACTTGCAAACGGAGCTGGCTCTGTTTGAACAATGGGCTGCTCAAGAAGGGATCCCGTCTGCGGCTCTGCGCCCCATCGAGCGCTCCCAAGAGGCTTTGCGGCGAGCTGTAGATCAACTGGAGCTGCGGGAGTGGTACCGCGAACTCACCTATGGCTTTCGGGATCAGTTGGGGCGCCTAGAAGAATGGTTGTAGCTGTCCGGCAGAGCTTTCCAGTGCCAAAATAACGACAACTTTCCCAGGGGCGCCGCTCATGTTGCAGGTTCAGGATCTCTGCTACCACCCGGCAACCCTCCCTCAGCCGATTCTCCGGGATCTCTCCTTTGAGCTGGGCCTGAATCAGTTGGGGCTGATCGTGGGCAAAAGTGGGGCCGGCAAGAGCACCCTGCTGGAAATTTTGGCCGGCTTGGCGCGGCCCACGCGCGGGCGGATTGCCTGGGGAGGAACAGAGCTCTCCCCCCAGCAGTTGCGCAGCATGGCGGGGCTGGTGTTTCAGTTCCCGGAGCGTCACTTTTGTGGCTTGACGGTGCTAGAGGAAATGCGCTTCGGCCACCCGGAGCTGCAACAAAAGGAGATTGAAAACGTTCTCAAACAGGTGGGATTGGAAGGGATCCCTCTGTGCACCTCCCCCAACCATCTCAGTGGCGGACAACAACGGCGCTTGGCCCTGGCGGTACAGCTTATTCGCGGCCCGCTGCTACTGCTGCTGGACGAGCCGACGGCAGGGCTGGACTGGTCGGTGCGGCGGCAGTTGATCGAGCTGCTGGCCCGGCTGAAATCCACCTGGACGGTGTTGGTGGTTTCCCACGACCCAGAGGAGCTATCCTCCATTGCCGATGTGCGGTGGATCTTGCAGGCGGGATCCCTGCAGCCGTTGCCGACAGATGCGCTGCTTCAAAGGTAGCGGCGGGGATCCACCGGCTGGCCGTTGACCCGCACCTCGAAGTGAACGTGGGGGCCGGTGGAGAGGCCGGTGGAGCCGGAAGCGGCAATGGCCTGCCCCCGCTGTACCTGCTGACCCACCCCAACGGCGACGCGGCTGTTGTGGGCGTACAGGGTGGTGATGCCGCCGCCGTGGTTGACAATCACCGTGTAGCCGTAGCCGCCATACCAGCCGGCGTAGATGACGGTGCCCCGGTCTGATGCCCGAACTGGCGTGCCGGTGGGCACACCGAAGTCGATCCCCGCATGGAAGCGGCGGCTTCCGTAGATGGGGTGAACCCGCCAGCCGAAGCCGCTGGTGATTGGCCCGCGCACTGGTGGGATCAACCGGCCTGTCCCCTGAACCGGATCTCTGCCCCCCCGCTGCTGAGCCTGCTGGGCGATCAGTTGCTGGATGAGGATGGTCAACTGTTGGGAATCGGCTTCCAAACGCCGTTGGGCTGCTTCATAGGCGGCGCGCTCGTTGGCCAGGCGGCCCACCAGTTGCTCTTGGGCGGCAGCCTGCTGCTGCAGTTGGTTTTTCTGGGCTGCCAGCTCCTGCAAGATTAAAGAAATCTCGTTGCGCTGCGCTTCCAGGGCGATCCGCTGCTGATCCACCTCCTTGGCCATCACCTGCAGCTCTCGGATCAACTGCCGGTCGGCTTCGATTAGCAATTGCAACTGGTGGCGGCGATCGAAAAACTCGTTGAGGTCGCGGCTGGTGAGCAGCAAAGCCCACCAATGTTCCGCCCCCTGCCGCTGCATGTAGCGCAAGCGGGCGGCCGTGCCCTGCTGCTGCCGTCTCAGGCGGTCTTCCAGCTCTTGGAGCTCCTTCTGCGCTTGCTCTAGCGCCCTCTGGGCCTGTTCCAGACGATATTGGTTGTCGCGAAGGCTAGCTTCTGTCTGTTGGATGTTTTGCCGCAGGGATCCCATGCGGCGACGGGCTTCTTCTTCCGCTTGGCGCAGCTCTCCCAGGCGTCGCTGGGTGCCCCGGATTTGTTGCTGGATCTGTTGCTGCCGCTGTTGCAGTTGGTGGAGATTCTGCGCCTGAGATGGAGCAACCCGCCACAGTCCCCCCAGCACCAGGAGGGCGAGCAACCCGACCATCACCCATGCCTTCAGGCTGTGTGTCCCACAACTGAGCTTGACCACTCCCCACACCCTCGGCAACCAACCTACCGACCCTAAGAATACAAAGATTCGCAAGGACTGATCGAGCCCAATCGCGCTGTTGCCCGCTGTCGTTACTCCAAATCGTTACAAGATACAAGCAAAACGGCTGGGTTATTTTCAATACCAGTAAAACCGTTCATTCCTTCAATTCCTGACTTCCCCCTCCCTTTGAGAGAGGGGCTGGGGGCGAGGGATCCTCACTGCGGCTAGGTTCGTATCGATCTCCAGATCCCACAGGTCTAATCGGTGCCCAACCTAAACAACCGGCAAGCCAGAGCAACCTCGACACAACATCCAGACAATGGCGATAAACTAGCCGCTCACCTGCCGGCAAAACCTCATGCCAGTAAGATGAAAACGATCAATGCCAACCAGAAAGTTACCTCGTAGAGATGGGCTACCATGCGCCACCTTTCCCCTGAGGGAGCTTCCTCCTCTCCTCTGCCGAGTTCAATGTTGGTTAAGGAGCTAACAAGGCTGCAGATAGCTACTAAAATGAGAGACCAGCGACGCCATGAAAGGATGGGAAAAGTAAGCGCTCCAACGAGTGCTACAAACCCGCAAACAGTTGCCCCTATAAACACCACTTTTGCCTGTTCTTTATTCTATTTTAGCCTTCTTCTCAAAAGGAAATTTGTTATAGCTTGTCATTGTTTTACCGTCGGGCTGTTTGGTTATTTTTAATTGCAATTAAACTTAAAATCAACCCAAGCAAGGTAGAAATCGATGAGAGAGGGCTTTTCCACAGATGGTGTTTGAGGGTTCTGAACAGAGCTTCAGAGAGGGATGGCGGCACCCCTGGCTACTCCATTTGTGGCAGCAGCCCCTGATCGCGGTGATCCGCCTCTCGGCCAGCCCGGCCCAAGCCCTTGAGGGATCCACCCTGGCCATCCGGGCCGGGATCCGCCACATTGAGATCACTCCCCAAGTTCCCCGGTATCTGGAGTTGATTGCCCAACTGCGGCAAGACTACCCGCATTGCTGGGTAGGGGTGGGCACGGTTTTAAATCGGCAGATGGCAGAGCAGGCTTGGCAGGCGGGAGCCCAATTCTATGTTTGCCCCTTTGCGGACGAGAGCATCATCCGCTGGGGTCGGGAAGCAGGGCTGCCCATTGTGCCCGGCGCCCTCACCCCCGGCGAGATCTGGAGGGCCTGGCAGGCCGGGGCAACGGCAGTAAAGGTGTTTCCGGCAGAAAGCCTTGGCGGATCCCGTTACCTGCGCCATCTGCAACCGGTGCTGGGATCCCTGCCTTTGATCCCAACTGGGGGGGTTACCTTGGCCAATGCAGCAGAATATCTGCAGGCAGGGGCCTGGGCTGTCGGCATCGCCGGGGATCTCTTCCCGGCGGAGCTTCTTTCCCAGCAAGGGGTTGATCCAGACAGTTGCCGGCAAGAGCTGGAAAATCGGCTGCGGCAAACGCTACAACAGCTTGCCAGCCAGAGGGTCGCCGCAGCCTGGCCCGAACTTCCGGGTGAACCCCCAGAGTAGGGGGCGCGTTGACGCTCCCCGCACTTGAGTGGGGAGATGGCCGAGCACCCTGGCAGCAAACTTTGGAGGGCGCTGCCCAGCCGCACCCCCGACATCCCTCAGACAAAGAAAGTCCGAGAGTTGCGTCTGATTTCCCTATCACCTTGGCCGCCGCTCCCCTTACATGGGGTTCCTTGACTTCCCCCTTCCAGGGTTTGCAGCGTATTTGCCTGGGGAGGCGTCTTTTATGGCTATCGCAGCGGCACCCTAGCACAGCCAGCAATGTTAGCGCTACAGTACATTGAAGGTTTGTACCACTGGCAAGGGCGACTCAAGTCGTGGGTGGCCGTTCCGCTCCGTACTCAATGGGGCCAGCGAGCCAATTTTGGGTGTGAGTGAGGCCTGCATGGAGGGATTCCTGGATCTGTACCTGGAGCTAAACGTCCCCAGCCCAGTTGAGGAAGCCACTTGGCACCGTTGGTTTGAGGTGTGGCTGCGGGAGCTGGGGGTGACGGATCCCTGCGAGCTCAGCCTTTGCCTCACCTCCGACGAGCACATCCGCCAGCTCAACCGCGAGTTTCGCCACATCGACGCTCCCACCGATGTCCTGGCCTTTGCCGCCGAGGAGACGTCCACCCCTGTCGAGCTGCAGAAGATAACAGGGGTGCGCCTGCTGGGGGATATCGTGATTTCGGTACCCACCGCTTGCGCGCAGGCAAAAGCCCAGGGGCAGCGGCTGTCGCGGGAATTGGCCTGGCTGGCCAGCCACGGCCTGCTGCATCTCTTGGGATGGGATCACCCCGATGAGCTTTCCCTACAGCGCATGCTGCAGCAACAGCACCACCTGCTTGCCGCCATCCAAGAAGACCTGGAGGTGACCCATGGCCAGCAGCCCTAGCCGTTTTCCCCAGCCGCTGCGTTTGGCGGCATTGCGACGGCGAGCCCCTTTCACTTCAGCGCAGGTCGATTCGGCCCATCCCTCCGAGGCACCAGACCCGGGAGCCGAGGCTGACCTCGCGGCGCAGGATCCCTGGCAGCGCCCCCCCTCGTGGCAGGTGGCCACTAGCCTAAGTAAAAGCTTCTACTATGCAGGAAAGGGCCTGCTGTACGCCGCCCGCACCCAGCGCAACTTTCGCATCCACCTGGCTATGGCGGTAGTGGCCTTTGTCTTAGGGTTGGCCCTGCGGCTGAGCGCCGTAGAAATGGCCCTGATCAGCTTGACCAGCGGGATGGTGATGGCCTTGGAGCTGGTGAATACTGCCCTGGAAGCAGTGGTGGATCTGACCCTGGGCAGCCGCTATCACCTGCTGGCAGAAATTGCCAAAGATTGCGCTGCTGGAGCGGTGTTAGTGGCAGCGATGGCGGCTTTGGCTGTGGCAGCTTGGCTGTTTCTCCCCCCCTTGCTGCTGCTGCTGCCAGGGTAGGGACGCCGAAAAAGTTTTGCCCAGCCTCTCAAGGGATCCCATCCCAAACAGGTTTGTGCTGTGGATTCCTGGCTCCCCTCTCCCGCAGGGAAAGGGGTTAAGGGGTGAGGGATAAGGAGGGTCGGGAACTTGAGTGGGAGGGCGGTGTCCTAGTCTGCGAAAGGCCTATACGCCTAAAAGCACGACCCCTTTGTAATCGGGGTGACCAGCTTGACCCAAGGGCCTCCTCTATATTTGGGAATGGATCACCACCCGTCCCCCCTGTCGATCCAAATTCAGGGGTTTGGCCTCTGCTTCGATATCCAGTTGCTCCCAGGCGCCGACCATGGCGCATCCCACCCGTTCTCGCTCCTCCGGGGCGCAGAAGGCTAAAAGCGTGGGGCCAGCCCCGCTGATCACCACCCCATAGGCCCCGGCAGCCAGAGCCGCTGCCTGGACGGTTTTGAAGCCGGTAATCAGCTCCATGCGCGCCGGTTGGTGCAGTCGATCCTGCAAGGCCACCTTCAGCCAGTCCGCCCGCCCCGACTGCAGGCTGCGGATAAGCAGCCCCAGGTGACTGACGGAAAAGACAGCATCCGCCAGGCTGACGGACTTGGGCAGGATCTCGCGGGCCGCCTGGGTAGACAGCTTAAAGTTAGGCACCGCCGCCACTAGGCCGATGCGCTCGTGCCAATCCACCGGGCAAAATACCCATTGCCCCTGCTGCCCCTGCACACAGAGTTGACAGCCGCCCTGGAGGGCGGGCACCACGTTGTCGGGATGGCCTTCAAGGGCAATGGCCAACTGCAGGAGAGTCTCAGGAGCCAGGTTCAGCGATCCAAGAGCATTAGCCCCCAACAGGCCGCCGACAATGGCAGTGGCAGAGCTGCCCAGGCCCCGCGCCAGGGGCACGTTGAGGGTGATCTCAATCTCCACCCCCGGCACCGGCTTGCTTAGCAGCTCGAAAGCACGGCAGAAAGCGCGGTACACCAGGTTGTCCTTGCTCTGGCTGATGTGATCGCTGCCGCGATAGTGGATGCTGAGGCCGGTGGGAATCTCGCGAAATTGGAAGTGGTTGTAGAGCTCCAGGGCTGCACCGATGCAATCGAACCCCGGCCCCAAGTTAGCGGTGGTGGCGGGGACGATCACCTCTACTCGCTCTCTAACCAAGGGGGAAGCTCCTTAGCGAACGGCGGGCAACTCAATACCTGTAAGCCCCCATTATCCTACGAATGGGAGATCTCAGGCTCGCAGGGCCTCGATGGGATCTAGTTGCGCCGCTTGGCGGGCCGGGAAAATGCCGAAAACCACCCCGATCCCCGTCGAGAGGGAAAAGGACACCGCCACCGCCACTGCATCCACGCGGGTGGCCAGGGGGGTGAACACTTGCAGCGCCACCAGCAGGCCGCTGCTGAGGAGGATCCCGGCCACGCCCCCGCTGACGGCAATGAGAATAGCTTCGGTGGCAAACTGCTGCAAAATTTGCCGGCTATCGGCGCCGATCGCCTTGCGCAACCCGATCTCGGAGGTGCGTTCCGACACCGAGATCAGCATCACATTCATGATCCCCACCCCGCCCACCAGCAGCGAGAGGGCCGCCGTGCCGGTCAGCAGCACCCGCAGCAAGGTTAAGATCCTGGCCGCCCCGTCCAGCAACACCTTTTGGTTGCGGACGACGAAGTCATCCTCCCCCACCAGTTGGTGCCGTTGCCGCAGCAAGTTGCGGATCTGGAACTCGGCAGCCGGCAGATCTGCTTCGGAGCGGGCCGAGACGAAGATCGCCGTCAGTTCCAGGCCATAGGGGGAGCGCCGCCCCACAAACCGGTTGGCCACCACATCCACCGGCAAAAACAGGCCGGCATCGCTGTTGCCAAACACCGTTGGCTTAGAACGCAACGTGCCGATTACCTCGAAGGGCAGGTTGTTCAGCAGCACCGTCTCCCCGATGGCGGCAGCGGGATCCAAGCCGAACAGCTCGCGGGCGGCCTCGCTGCCCAGCACCACCACCGGGCGCTGCTCCTCAATATCCGCTGGCAAGAGAAAGCGCCCCTCCTCGATCTCCAAATTCAGCACCGACAAATACTCCGGCCAGGTGCCTGTGGCCTCATAGCGGCGATCCACTCCCCCCCGCACGGCGCGCACATTGACCACAAGACTGGGGACGGCTGCCGACACAGCGGGCACTTCCGCGGCAATTGCCCGTAGATCGTCGAGGGTAATGGGACGGGTGTTGCTGGCGTCCGCCAGGCCCAAGCTGGAAGAAAAGACAATGAGCAAGTTGGTGCCCAAAGAACGGAACTGATCCACGGCCAGCTCCTGGGCAGCATGGCCAAACCCGGCAATGGCCACGACGGCGGCGTTGCCGATGAGGATCCCTAACATGCTTAAACCGGTGCGCAGGCGGTAGCGGCGCACCATTTGCCAGGCCATTCGGGCTGCAATCGGTAGGCTCATGGGTGTGGCTTGATTTGAGCGGTTTCGCTGCGATTTTGCTCTTGTCGGATCAAAGTCTCCAGGTTCACCCCCGGCGGCAGCGCCGTAAAGACCCGATCCCCCGCCCGCAAGCCGGAGAGCACTTGGGTGATCCCGCCCTGGGTGAGGCCTGTTTCCACCGGTCGATAGACGGGCCGCTGGGTTCGCGGATCCAGCAGGATCACTCCCTCTTGGCCCTGCTCCCGCAAGATGGCCACCGAGGGCACCGTGAGCGCCTGAGGCTGCCGCTCCCCGATAAAATCCACCGAGACGTTCATGCCGGTGCGCAAAAAGTCTGCCCCCGCCTCCGGTTCGATCATGACCCGAAAGACGGTGACCTCCCGCACCACCACCGTGGCAGGGGCAATCCGCTTCACCCGCCCCTGCACCACCCGATCCGGATAGGCCAGGGAGCGGATCTCCACCGGCTGCCCCACCCGCACCTGGGCAATCTGCGCCTCCGGCACCTCGGCTCGCACCTCGATCCCCTGGGCCAGCGCCAAGATAGAGCTGGAAGAAGCGGCGGTGGCATCGGAAGCTGCGGTAGTGGGAGTTACAAAGGATCCCACCTCGGCAAAGCGCTGGACAACCACGCCGGAAAAGGGCGCCCGGATCTCGGCCTCAGCCAGGCGAGATTGCCGCTGGGCCAGCTCTGCCTCCGCTTGGGCAATCTGGGCTTGGATCTGCTGCAGCGTTTCTGGGCGGCTACCTGACCGCAATCGCTCCAGCTCCTGTTGAGCCGCTTGCCAGTCCGCCTGCGCCTGTTCCAGGCGGGCCAGGCGTTGATCCAGCTCGCTACGGGCCACCACCCCCTGCTGCACCAGGGTCTGAATCCGCTCCAATTCCCTTTCGGCCAACCTCACTTGCGACCGCGCCGCATCCACCCTGGCCTGGGCCGCCGCGATCACCTGGGGTCGCTCGCCAGCTTGCAGTTCCGCTAGGCGGGCCTGTAGCTCTTGGATGCGGGCTTGGGCTTGGCGAATGCCGCTGGCTAAATCCCCGTAATCCATCCGAGCCAACACTTGCCCTGCCACTACCTCATCTCCCTGATCCACCAGCAGCTCTGCCAGACGACCGGACTCGCGGGGGCTGACATTCACCTGCCGGATCGGCTGCACCTGGCCGCTCACCCGCAGGCGTTGGGCGAGATCTGTCACCTGCACGGGCACCGTTAGCCTCTCCAGGCGCTGGGCCGTCTGTTGCCGGAGCTGACGCTGAACGAGAATGCCGCCGCCCAAGCCGGCTAACAATATCCCCACAAGGATCCAGCCGATGGGCAGTCCTCTGTTGTGGGATCCGGTCTGTGGCAGAGGTTGGTCAGCAGATTTGGCAGGGGTTGGGGATCCCGTCTGGGGCTCATTGGTGCGCAGGATCACAAAAGTCTCTCGCCTTTAACAAGGGCTTTCTCTGTATCCAGCCTATTGAAAAAGGAGAGGGGGTGCAAACGCGGTTTCCCGCATGGCCATTGGGTTCGGACGGCTGGCAAGCTCTGTACAAAAAAAGGGGGGATTGCTACACTGATTAGCTGCCGATAACGCGGGAAAGCCATGAACGCTCGCATCAACGCCGAAGAGATCATCCGCTCCATCGAAGCGGCCCACATGAAGTCGGATCTGCCAGAGATCCATGTTGGCGATCAGGTACGGGTGGGGGTGCGCATTCAAGAGGGCGGCAAAGAGCGGGTGCAGGCCTTTGAAGGCACGGTCATTGCTATGCGTCACTCTGGATGCAACCGCACCATCACGGTGCGCAAGATTTTCCAGGGAATTGGAGTGGAGCGGGTCTTCCTAGTTCACTCGCCGCGCATCGACTCAATCCAGGTGTTGCGGCGTGGCAAGGTGCGGCGGGCCAAGCTGTTCTATCTGCGAAACCGAGTGGGCAAGGCCACTCGCATCAAAGCCAAAACGGATTCTAAAGAAGAAACCCTCTAAGGCTTTGGGCATACCTGCTACACTAGGTAAACTAGGTAAGGGGCTGACCCTTTACTACTCCTGCGTCCTTAGTTCAGTTGGTAGAACGTCGGTCTCCAAAACCGGATGTCGGGGGTTCGAGTCCTCCAGGACGCGTCAGCGGTTCGGCATTTTGAGGTGGCTTGGGGTAGATTCTCAAGCTTAAGCGCCCCGAGCTGCCAATTTTCAGAGAGAAGTCAGGGATCCAAGCCAACCGCTCCAACAAAAATTGGACGAGCCTGTTTAGACTCGCCGCTGCGGCCAAGGAACTTCGGCGGCAGCCGTTCGCAATCGGGCTGAGGGCGCTGCGGAGAGTCTTCCAGTTCCCCGTGAACGAGGATTAAAGAGATAGAGATCCCAACTTTTCCCGGGCCAAACCTAGGACTTCCTCGCTTCCTTCTTGATGCGATCCAACTCTGCCTGTAGCTCAGCAATCTGTTGGCGCAAACGGGCAGCTTCCGAAAGTTCAAGGGCAGTGCCAGTCTTGTCTTCAGCGTCGCCCATGTCGTCAATGTTGATCTTGCGAGGGGCGCCAGCAGACCTTTCCCCCCCCCTACGGTTGGCGTTGGCAGCGATGGCGTCCATGTAGGCCCGCGCCTCTTCGGCGGTCATCGCCCCCCGCTCCACCAATTCATCCACCAAAGCCTGGACCTGCTTGCGCAGCTCCAGCAGACGGCTGTTGGCTCTCCCGGCCACCTTTGCAGCATTGTCTGCCACCACCGCGGCCAAACCCATGCCGAAGTAGAAAGCCTTCTGAGCAAAGTTGGCGAGGGGGTTGTCTGTCTCGGCCATACAGGTGTGCGCTGCCAGGGCAGAGGTAAAACTTGGAAGAGGGCGACCCGGGTTGACGCGCCTGCTCAGAGCATCCCGTAGTGCTGCTATCTTCCGATCCTGACACGGTTTGGGCGTCGGAGCTGCACGGACCCAGGTCTTCCAGTAGCCTAACATTTTTCCTCTCTGCCCCGCTCGGCTTTCTGGAGGTGATCTCAGATCTTCTCCCCCTGTAGACGGCGGGAGGGGGCAGAGTACAGCGCGAGCCTTCCCGTCTTGCAAGGTAAACCTAAGGGGTTTCCGGCGGCTCCAGATAAACTGGGATCCGCTCCACAACGGTATCGCTGCGCCGCACCTCTTGTCCCTGGGCTTGGGGAATAGCCACCGGCAAGGTAACCGGTTGGGCAACGAAACAACTGGCCACCGGCAGAGCCTGCTCCAGTTCGTCGAGAGGGCGCGGGATCACAGCCACCGCGTTCAGCTCGCCGATGCGCTCTGCCTCGTACATGCCGGCATCGATGGCGATGGCCACGTTGGCCACCGTGCCCCGAATGATGGCCGTACACAGGCCGTCGCCAATGGTCTCGTAGGCGGCCAGTTGCACATCCGCCGTTTTCAGCATTGTGTCGGCGGCCCCTACCATAGCCGGAAAGCCGCGGGTTTCCAGCAGGCCCACGGCCAAGTTGCTGAGGCGGCTGTAGCCGCGGTTTTGTGCCAGTTGAGACAGCTTGCTGCTGACGGGCAGCACCGCCTCCAAGTTAGGCAAAGGCCGTGGAATGACCAAACTGGAGATCTCCTCTTGCTCAAACTGGCGGGCCACCTCGATCCCCTCCTCGATGGCAATGCGCACATCGGCAATCCCTCCCCGTACGATTGCCGTGCAGTAGCCTCCTGAGATCTTCTCAAAGCCGATCAGCGTCACCCCCGCCGACTTGGTCATGGCGTCGGCAATGCGCACAATGACCGGAAAGCTGCGTGTCTGAATAAGGCCCAAAGAGGTGGACATAGCACCCTACTTCTTTATGCCAGTGTAGCCCTCAAGACTGGCCACCCCCAGAGGATAGGATCTGCCGGTAAGGATAGATCTTGCCCAGCAGCCGATCCAGCTCCGAATAGCCCGGGATCCCATTTAGCTTGCGGGTCTTAGGGGATCTCGAGTTCTCTTGGGTTTGCTCAGCCGCCTCCTGCCAACGACGGGTTTGCTTTTCCACCTGGGCCAGCGGCGAGTCGGGGGGAGAGGGAGGGGTCGGCTCAGGCAAGGTTTCCTCAGGGGGTTCTATCGGCTCTTGCGGGGCCGCCGCCGACACGGGCTCTGCTTCGCTAGCCATGCCCACCTCCGCCTCTTGCCTGCTGGGATAGGTGGGATCCCCGACCAGCGAGCGGGGAGGGATCACCGCCTGGCTGAGCACTGAACAGTTGAGCAGCGTGGTTTCCGAGCCGATACAGGCGTTTTTGCCGATGGTGCCCTGCCCGATCACCAGCACCCCCATTCCCAAGGTGGCCCCCGCCTCCACGACGAGGGATCCCCCGCAGGCGTGCAGGATGGATCCCATGCCAATACAGACGCCTCGCCCGATCTCGATGCGACAGCCGGGGTTGGCCCGCAACAGCACTCCCGCTGCAATGCCTGCCCCTGCCTCCACCTGCACCTCGCCACTGACATAGTAGCGAGTTTCGCCGTTCTGGCTGGGCCAGGAGCGCAGCGTTGTAGAGGTGGGCAGAGGCAAAGCCAAGGTGCTCCTCATCGCTAGGAGGTCGGATCAAAACCAACCTTGAACCGACAGTGATCAGAGAACAGGCGGATCCCTCAAGGGGTTTGGATGATCTGCTCCAGCACCCGTCGTTTGGCTTTGGGGTCGATGCCCAGCAGGCGCACATACTCGCCGCGATGCTCCTCCAGGCAGGCTTCCAGAGCCGCCACCACCTGGGGCAGCTGGGTGGCCTCGATAGGGCTGCAGCTCTGCCAAGAGGAGGTGCGAAAACGCCGCTTGTCCGCATGTTCGGTGCCGATGCGGTAGCCCTGGCTGAGCAATTGCTGCACCTGTGCCACCACCTCGCTGCTGAGTCGGGTGCTGGCAGGAACGGTGGAAACAGGAGTAGCCGCCGGGGATCCCTGGGCTGCAGGGGCAGGCGACTTGCCGCCGGGGGTTTGAATGACGCGCTCGTAAACCCGCTTTTTCCCCTTGGGATCGATCCCCAACAGGCGCACGTAGTGGCCTTGGTGCTCCGCCAAAGCAGCCGTCAGCTCGGCCAACACCTCCGACCCGCGGCTGGCGCGAATGGTCGGCCCGGTCTGCCAAGAGGAGGTTTTGAAGCGGCGCTCGTCAGCATATTCGTAGCCGATGCGATAGCCCTGGGCCAGCAGCCGATGTACCTCTTCCTGTAACTCCAGGTCGAGGCCAGCAGCGCTCCCTCCCAGCTTGCCCCCCTCTGCGGGCGAGGCTGTCCCGCCGCTGCTGCTCATCTGGGGCGTTTGAATCACCTTCTCCAGCACCCGCCGTTTGGCCTTGGGATCGATTCCCAGCAGGCGCACATACTCTCCCGTATGTTCGGCCAAGGCCGCCTGCACAGCCGCCAGGATCTCTTGGGCCGAGCCGCTCCAATTGCCCAAAGTCTGCCAGGAAGAGGTGCGGTAGCGGCGGACATCGGCCACCTCCAGGCCGACGCGATACCCCTGCGCCAATAGCGCCCGGATCTCCTCCTCCAAGCTGGCGTCAGGGCGCGGATTGGCTGCGCCGGAACCTGGGGCCGTAACCGAGACGTGGCTGGGGGATCCAGAAACGGTCGCCGGCCCCTCCGGGGTTTGGATGATCTGCTCCAACACCCGTCGTTTCGCCTTGGGGTCGATCCCCAACAGGCGCACGTATTCGCCGCGGTGCTCCGCCAAAATAGCCCCCAGCGATTGCATGACCTCGGCCTCGCGGGTGCTGGTGATCGGGCTTTCGCTCTGCCAGGAAGAGGTACGGAAGCGGCGGGCATCGGCATATTCCAGCCCTACCCGATAGCCTTGGGCCAACAGGGCGCGAACTTGCTCCACCACCTCCGGCTTGAGAAGGGATCCGCCGCCGTTCCGGCCGTCGGCGCGAGAGGAGGAATGAGTCATGGATGCCGTCTCCGTAGCCGTTGGGTTAGAGGTGCGCGACCGCAGAAGTTCGTTGCGAATGGGAGCAATACAGACCAGGTTTTCGCTGCAGTGATAGCCTTCCAGCAGAGCCTGGTTGATGCCGATCACATGTTGGGCAAACTTGGCATCGCTATCCTGCACATCGGGCAGCCGATCCGCCTCAGCTTGCGTGGTGATGATGGAGCCGGAGGGCACATACTTGCCCGGCGGGATCTCCACATCCTGGATCAAGCAGTGCAACATGACGATGCAGCCATCCCCCACCCGCGCGTTGAACACCGTGGAGCGGAAGCCGATAAAGCAGTTGTTGCCCACATAGGCTGGCCCGTGGATCAAGGCCATGTGGGCAATGGAGGTGTTCTTGCCAATCCACACGGAGTAGGGTTGGCCATCTTCCCCAATGACCCGCCCTTGCTCCAGGCCGTGGATTACCACCCCATCCTGGACGTTGGAGCCGTCGCCAATGTAGAAGGGAGAGCCCTCATCCGCACGGATGGAAGTTCCTGGGGCAATCAGCACCTGGGCGCCCACGCGCACATCCCCGATGAGATTGGAAAAGGAATGCACGTAGGCAGAGGGATGGATGGTCGGCTCCGCCAGGCGGCGAGACCAGGGCGTTGGCGGCGCAGCATAGGTGTGAGCAGGCATAACCGTGAGCCTCTAGAACACGTCAGAGAGAGGAAGGAGGGATCCCAGCTAGCGTTGGTCGCGCTTGTTGTAGAGGGAGCGACCGCCGATGCTGACGGTATCGATGATCGCCATCACCACTGCATCCAGCGGACGGGTTTCGTTTCCCTGCGGCTGGCGAGCTGCGCTGCCCTGGCTGACCAGCACCCACTCCTCGGCGCCGGCCCCCACCGGATCGGCAGCTACAGCGTAGTCGGGCTGCGGTCGGCCCTCGAGATCGACATACTGCACCACCAGAAACTTCACGCCTGTCAGGCTGGGATCCTTCTGGGTGCTGGTAACAGTGCCCCGCACAATCGCGATACGCATCTAGGGACGGGTGAAGGGACGGATGGCGTTGACCCCTTCGCGGAACTGAGCCACATCCTCGGTGTAGCGAATGGGCAACACGTACTCTAGGTTTTCGTGGGGACGGGCGATGATGTGCCAGGAGAGCAACTGGCCGCCATTGACCCGCTTCACCGACTCGATCCCGGCGGCCACCGAGGCCTGCACCTCGGAGACATCGCCCCGTACGATCACGGTGACGCGCCCGCTGCTGATTTTTTCATAACCCACCAGGGTGACGCGCGCGGCCTTTACCATGGCGTCGGCAGCTTCCACCACTGCCGGGAAGCCCAGGGTTTCGATCATTCCGACTGCAATAGCCATAGGGACTCCTTACGCTGAAATTGTGGAGGGGGTTGGAACCTGTCCAGATTTTCTGGATCGGGTCAATTCCAGGCTAAGTGCAACTACTCAGTTAGGTACGAAACTGCTCCACTGCCTCCGTGTAGCGGATGGGCAGCACAAACTCCAGGTTTTCGTGGGGACGGGCGATGATGTGGTGGGAGAGGATCTCGCCCCCACTCACCCGTTTGGCAGACTCCAAGCCAGCGGCCACCGAGGCCTGCACCTCGGAGACATCGCCCCGTACGATCACGGTGACGCGCCCGCTGCCAATTTTTTCGTAACCCACTAGGGTGACGCGCGCGGCCTTTACCATGGCGTCGGCAGCTTCCACTACTGCCGGGAACCCGCGGGTTTCGATCATTCCGACTGCAATAGGCATATCAACTCTCCACTTTTGAACACTCAGTTCCTGAACGTTGCCGAACCCAGCAATAAGGCCAATCGATCTCCAAATTGATCTCGCCTATTGGGTTCGATCCTGCAATTTCCCTCGAACTCATCCAAGAGATCCTCTGCCCAACCCTCAGTGGACAGCTCTTCTCGGCAACACCGACTCCAGCCACCACAGACCTCCCCCTGGAGAGAAGGCCGTGCCCAACCCCCGACCTCAGACTCAATCAGACGGAGGCCAGAAAAGGTTGTGGGAGCCATCCGGGTTAACCACAACTGTCGCTCAGGCGGGCAAAGCTGCCAACTCCAGGCCAAGTCCCCATCTTTCTTGCACAAAATCGATCATACAAAATCGACGAGGACGCCCCAGAGAAGGGATCCCCCGACTCAACAAAATGATATCCCCATTCAATCCTGGACGAAAATCAATATTTTTAATTAGCACGATAGCTTTTTATTAAGAGAGACAAAATTGTTATCAACTCAAAAATAATTCTTGACATCTTTTCAGCTTTTGCCGTTATCGGCGCAGCGAGGGGGGCACTTCCAAGTCATGGGCTTCCATGAGGTCGGGTTGGCTCATCAGATGGGCCGGGGATCCCTGGGCGCAAATCCGGCCTTGATCTAAGAGGATCACCCGATCGCACACTTCCAGGATGAGTTCCAGATCGTGGGAAGCGAGCAGAAAGGTGTGCGTTGCTTGCAACAAAAAGGCGATTAGCCGGCGACGGGCGCGCAGATCCAGGTTGGCAGTCGGCTCATCGTAGAGTACCAACTGCGGCTGCATTGCCAGGATCCCGGCGATCGCGACCATGCGTTTTTCACCGCCGGAGAGATGATGGGGGGGACAGTTGGCCAAATTCAGGGTGCCGGTCATCGCCAGGGTTGCTTGGACCACAGCCGCGACCTCTGTCTCAGAACGTCCCAGGTTGCGCGGCCCAAAGGCTACATCCTCGGCCACCGAGGCGGCAAACAGTTGATCGTCGGGATCCTGAAACACCAGCCCCACCTCAGGGCGAAACTGGCCAGGCTGGAGCGGCTGCCCAAACAAAGTGATCTGGCCGGAACAGGGGGGCAACAGGCCAGCGAGGGCCAGGAACAGGGTGGTTTTGCCGGCGCCATTGGGGCCAATGATTCCTAGGCGCTGCCCGGCCTCAACCCGTAGATCCAGCCCTTGCAGCACCGGCGGACAACCGGGATAGGCGACCCACAACTGTTTGACCTCCACCGCCGGCGCTGTGTTCATGGCAGCAAGCTCATCCCAGGGCTAGCGCTGCTCCCAATGCTTCCAGCGCTTCTGGGTGGCGGCAGGGGTGAGCTGCAGGGTGGGTACGCTGGGGCTGGTCAGGTCGATCTGGAGAATTTCGTCGGGTGTACACTCGCAGTGGCGGCGCAGATCCCGCATTTGGTTGAGGGTTTGAATTTGCAGAGGCAGGCGGTCAGAAATCGGCCCCAGATAGACGTTGCCCAGCTCAGTGTGGAGCGTGATTCCCTCTCCCGACTGCCAATCTACGGTCTCGATCTGGATCTCAGCCTGTTGCAGGGCTTCGAGCAACAAGGCCCATTGCTCGGGCGCGTGGTTCTCCCAGCCCAGCAACTCCAGCTCAGGCCAGGAAAGGGAGGATCCGCTGTGGCGTCGAAAGGGATCGGGGGGCAGCCAATGGCCTTGCCGATCCACCCAGCCTGTCTGGTCGCCCCGACGGGCGCGCGCGACCAGTTGCCGTTCCCGCACCTGGACGATCACCCCCACCGGCAGCAGCCGCCGCTGTACCTGGACGCTTTCGATGGGAGAAGGGCGGGCCGGGGATGCCAGCAAGGCTCTTTCCAACACAGCCGGCTGCACCTGCCAGAGGTTCATTGGATAGGTCAGAGGCAGTTGCTCCCGGATCCAGTCGGGGTCGACCCAGTAGCTGCCCTTTACCTGAATTTGCTCCGGCCGGCGAATTTGCCAGTAGGGCTGCTGCAGGCCCAACACCAGCAGCGTCAGAACGCCCATCGAGCTGGCCAAGCGCCAGGATCCCTGCCAAAAGCGCTTGCGCCGTTGCTGACGCAAAAGTCGCCTGCGTTGCAGAAGTTGGTCGCGCGTGGGAGAAGCCAGAGGTACCATTAGCCCTCCCTCAAGCCAAAGGGGAGCATTCCATGCTCCTATTCAACTCGCGATCTCCTCGACCTGATCCGCCCGCAGCCAAATTGGAGGGGTGGGAACAGCCCCAAACTTAATCTGGAGGTAGTCGTCCTTGATATCCACCACTTCTCCAGGAGTTTCGAAGACGTAGTTGGGAATCAAAGGGTCGCTGGCCTGGGCTTCCAGGCTGCCTTGCAGTTTCTCGCGGATGGCCCGCACCAAAGTGCCTCGCTTAATCGCCATTGCCCCTCCTTCGATAGCCGTTGTATCCTGTGCCGCCAATAAGCCGGGTCCAGCCTACTTGCGCTTCAGGCTGCGGGCCATGTTGCGAAACATGTCCATGTCAGATCCCCCCTGGCGGCGTGAGCCTGCTCCACTGCTGCTGTTTGAGGTGGAAGAGCTTTGCTCAGGGGCTTTGGCCTGTTCTACGGCCAACTTAACTTTGCTTAGGGAAGAAACCTGCTCCACCACCTCCACCTTCTCCGTAGAGCCGAAATCCTGGAAGGTGTGCTTCACGATCCTAGGAGTGCGCATGTATTCGATGTTGCCAAGGGTTTTGGCCTCATCTGGGTCGAGAAAGAAGGTGTTGTCTTTCTTTTTGGCCGGCTGAGCAGCCGTCCCTGATGAAGGTTTGGAATCTGCCTGACCACGAGAGCCGAAAAAGCGCCTGAAGATGCCCACCATTGGTGTCTTGCCTGCAATGCGAAGAAAGTTGAGCCGGATCCCTAGACGTCGGGTCAGCCAGCCGCAGCTAGAAAGGTGACGGCTGAGCCCGGCTATGAAATCATGTTAAGCCAACTCAGGATAACATGCTCCCTGGCTGCAGGACGGCTTTCTCGGCCACATGTTCAACTCTCGGAGGCTCTGCCAGGGGAGGACCTTCGACCCTAGGCAAGTAGTCTGGCCAAGGGCAGCGAGCACATCCTCAGTCACGGCTCTTTAGTAAGTTTGGGGATCCCAATGACTGGCCAATGTACAGTTTTTTTGCTGGAAAATCCGTGTTGGCTCCCTTTTTGAGCTATGGCTTGACTCTTCACAATCAGTATGGGCAAGCAGTGTTAGGCCCGATCCCAGGAGGGGCAAACTATGACCATTCGATCCATCGTTGAAGAAGTCTTGCAAACTCGCCACTTTACCTCAGAACACGAGAGCCTAATCTACCGCCTGTTGTGCAATCGGTGTTTTGACGAGGCCGATTTGAAGGCATTGGCTTACCTGAGCGACGCTATGGTTCAGGGAATTGTTCAGCACTAGCCTCGGGATCCCTAAATAATTACAGGCGGCACTCCGGATGCCCGTCTTACGGAGAGGGCCCAAAAACTTTTGGGATCCCTTCCTCTGCGAAACCCTTTAGGCTCAAGAAGCTTCTGAGATCATCTCCAGAAGTGCGAGCGAAATTACCTGGCAGGCGTTGGGGAGCAAGCGTTACCCCTCTGCCTGCGAGGTGTAATGTATGGCAACCCTGAGCGGACTGCCTAAATTCAAGGCTGTGCCGATGCAGCGAGCCAAGATTTGAATGTTTTGCTTTTGCTCCGCCGATTCTAAAATCCTGGTAGAGGCCTTGCTCGGGCTGGCGATGGACGAATACCGGCTGTTCATCTTAAGCAAGCTCTCAATTTTGTTCAGCGGGTTGATATCTTATACGCGACTTGGAAAGTAATTGGAGAACAGCAAAAGAAATACCGCATCGTTCTTTGCTTAAAGACTAGAGCGGCTTGTCCCTCTCCCGCATCGGCGACCCTACGGATTTTGGCCGGCAAGGCACTCCCAGTTTTTCAGAGATGGCCGGTTTTTTCTCCGAGATCCCACGGGCGAAGGATCGCCGCCTTGCGGTGAGAGGCAACGAGAAAGGTAGAGGCTCGAGGCAATCTCGTCGCCCGATCCCTCCCTGTGGCCTTGCCGTCTGGAACAGCCCCTCGCTCTAGCAAGGGAATGGGTGTTCCTGTTCCGCCTTAAGATCCTAAGATAGGAGTTGAACGTCCCTGCTGGACTGGGTGCCTTTCCTTTACAACTTGGAAAGGGGGGGCCCAGCCGCAGAGGCGGGGGCGACGGCCGTTACGTTTTGAGAGGAATCCATGTTGTTCATTTTTAACCTAGCGAAGCGTCTGCAGCGCATCCTCCTCGCTCTCGTAGTCGGGGTGGCTGCGGTAGCTTTCCTGTCCAACCCTGCTGCTGCTGAAACCTACACGGTCAAGATGGGCTCTGACAAGGCCCAGCTCATTTATGATCCCCCCACCCTCACCATCAATCAGGGAGATACTGTTCGGTGGGTCAACAACAAGGTCTATCCTCACAACGTTGTCTTTGACAAGGTACCTGGTGGCGATGCGGCCCTGGCAGCCAAGCTGTCCCACAAGGCCCTGCTCACTGCTCCCAACCAAGTGGTGGAATCGGCCTTTGTCGATGTCCCTCTGGGTGAGTACACCTACTACTGCACTCCCCACCGGGGGGCTGGCATGGTCGGCAAGATCATCGTCAAGGGCTAGGCTGGCGCTCCAATTCCACTTCTCTGGTTGCTTTTTAAGAGGGAGATTCCGGCTCTGGCTTGCTGGCATGGGATCCCTGCCCGTAGCATAGAAAGTAGCCCTCTCGAGAGTGGGAGGGCTTTTTCGCGAATAGACGTTAGACAGGTTCCCCATGACCACCAGTGTTAAAGGCTACCTGCTCCTGGCCGTTTCCTGCATCAGTGCCATTGCCGCTGTGGGTTCGATTTTCGAGTTGGCTTCCGGTGAGCCGGATTTTGGCGTCGGCCCCACCAGCATTATCTTGATCGTCGCTGCTCCCTTGGCGGTTTGGCTGTTTCAATCGGCAGTTGGGGCGGCACGAGCCAGCGGCGCTGCCGGCAAGGGGGGCAAGAAGCGAAAGTAGGCAGGTAGATACGGGAAAACTGGGGGGAAGGGGATGGAGTCAGCGGGTTTGCTGTAAAGAAACTTGTGATTCTATCTCGGCTTCTGCTGGCTGATGAAACTCCGGCAACAGCTTTCGTTCTTGCACCGTTCCAAGGGCTGCTTCTAGCTCTGCCGTGGCTAGAGTACAACTGGAGCCAGATCCGTTCAATACGGTCTCGGTCACCTGTCCTTTTTTGTCGATCCGATATTCCACCTTGATGTACTCGGGCATCTGCACTCCACTCGCTGCTGCTCAACAACTGACTTTCTCCTACCCATTGTAGTTCTCGCTTTTTCCCCGCTCGATCTGGCTGGGCCGTATGGCTTCTGCTCGTCCCCCGTTTCCTCCTGCCAAAAGGGATCCCGGTATCCAGCGGGATCTGAGTTTGGGAGTAGGGGCGCTGCTGGGCGTTGTCCTGATCGGCACCCTTTGGTACCACGGGGTGGAGCAATGGCCTTGGGTGGAAGCTTTTTACATGAGCGTTATCACCCTAACTACTGTGGGCTTCATGGAGGTGCAGCCGCTGGGGGATCGGGGGCGCTTGTTCACGGTGGCCTTGATCCTGATGGGGGTCTTGAGCATCGGGTTCATGGTGAACCGCTTTACAGAGGCCCTCATCCAGGGGCATTTTCAGGAAGGGATCCGGCAGCGGAAGTGGAAGAAACAGATGGAAGCGCTGAACAACCACTACATCGTCTGCGGTTTTGGGCGCATTGGGCGACAGGTGGCCCAGGAGTTTCAGGCAGAGGGGGTGCCCTTTTTGGTGATCGATCAATCGGCCGAGGCAATTCAGGTGGCCCAAGAGCTGGGATATGTCGCTCTCCAGGGAGACAGCACTCTCGATGCCACCTTGCTGGCGGCGCGGGTGCAGCAGGCCGAGGGGTTGATTGCCGCCCTCTCCAGCGATGCCGAAAACCTCTATGTGGTGCTGTCGGCCCGCACCCTCAACCCTCGTATCCGCACCATTGCCCGCGCCAACACGGAAGAGGCTTTGCAAAAGCTGCAGCGAGCGGGCGTTGCCCACGCCATCTCTCCCTTCATCACCGGTGGAAAACGGATGGCAGCGGCTGCCCTGCGCCCCCGCGTGGTGGACTTTGTGGATGGGATCCTGTCGGGTCGAGATCGCACTTTTTACTTGGAAGAGTACGAGCTGGCGGCGCAAGAATGCCCCTATGTTGGCCAGACCCTGGGGAAAGCCAATCTAAGGGCGCGATCCGGCGCGTTGGTGGTGGCAATTCGGCGAGCCGATGGCCAGCTGATTGGCGGCCCCAGCGGTGACACCCTGTTGCAACCGGGGGATCTGCTGCTGTGTATGGGCACGGCCGAGCAGTTGCGCCGCCTGGGCCAGTTGCTCTATCCCCGCCCCTAGATGGGCTGGACAAGTCGGCTAGATACGCCTGAGGATGCTGGGGCCGTGGGAGTCGGTGCCGCAGGTTTTCAAAAGTCCGTAGGTCTCTGCCAGCTTTTCCCCAATCGCCGCCTCCTCTGGGCTGGGAGCCCAAATGTCGGGGTTTTTGTAGGCGTAGTAGACCTCAAGGCCATCCAGGCCCAACTCCACGGCTGCCGGCACCAGCTCTTCCGCAGGCAGCCAGTAGCGAAAGGGATGGGCCAACACCGCCAGGCCGCCTGCTGCTTGAATGGCCCCAATGGCCTCAGCGGCGGGCAGGCCGGGAACTTGCTCCCCCTGGATGTAGGGATCCAAAACAGGATCCGCCGGATCGAAGCCGTAGCCAAGAATATGCACCTCGCAGCCCAGCAGGTTGGCTGTAATCTCGATCCCCGTCCATAGCAGGGGGTCCTCGGGGCGATCCAGATAGGCTTGCGCTTGCTCGTAGCCCTTCAGGGTGTGGTGATCGGTGATGGCCAGGCCCTTGAGGCCGTGCCGGCGCGCCTGCTCCGCCAAGTCTGCCGGATCCATGCGCCCATCGGAGCAGCAGGTGTGCAGGTGAAAGTTGTACTGCAGCGGGCAGGAGAGAGGGCCGATCCCCTGCAGCACCCGCCGCAGCTCCGCCGCCGAGGCAGTTTGACAGGGATCCCGTTGCAAACTAACCAGCATGTCAACCCTTGGGTTGGGAACAGATAGCTCTCCAGAGCAGTCGACTCTGGAATTTTATCTTTTGTTAAGAACGCTCACCCATTCTAGCCAGGGCAAGGGAGGGGCGCCAGGTGTCAAGAACTACAGAATGGGCAAGGGATCCCTAGGGGCTTGCCAAGATCTCCTCGGCCGCCTTGATGGCCGCTCCAGGAGGGAAGTCGCCATAACCCAGCGTGTGCAGGGTCGACTCCAGGGCAGCCAGCGTGGTGAGAATGTCGCGGTCGCTCACAAAGCCCAGATGGCCGATGCGGAAGATCTTGCCCTTGAGGTGGTCTTGACCGGCAGCAAGGGCGATGTCGAAGCGTTTCTTCAGGGTGCTGCGGAGGGTATCGGCGTTGATCCCTTCAGGCGCCAGCACAGCAGTTACCGAGGGGCTGGCTGCCGACTCCGGGTTGACCAAAAGCTTCAGCCCCAGGGCCTTGACGCCGGCGCGGGTGGCCTGGGCCAAACGGGCGTGGCGGCGGCAGATGGCTTCCAACCCTTCGGCCCGCATCAGGCGCAGGGTTACCTGCAGGGCATAAAACAGGTTCACCGCGGGCGTAAAGGGAGTGGTGCCCTGGCGCAGGGCTTTTTGGGCCAGTTTAAAGCTCCAGTAGTACTTGGGAAAGCGAGAGCGCTCGGCAGCAGCCATGGCCCGCGGGCTCACCGCCACAAACCCCAGCCCGGGCGGGATCATGTAGCCTTTCTGGGATCCGGAGGCCACCACGTCTAGGCCCCACTCGTCCATAGGCACCGGCATGGCCCCCAAACTGGTGACCGCATCCACAATCACCAGGGCTTCTCCGTGCTCGCGGGCAGCAGCCGCGATGGCCTGCACATCGTTGGCTACGCCGCTGGAGGTTTCCGAGTGGGTGAGGATGACCGCCTTGATGGTCTTCTCCCGGTCGGCGGCCAGCTTTTCTTGGAAGACTTCGACAGGATAGGGCACGCCCCAGGGGGTCTCTATCCGCTCGCACTGCAGGCCAAACTGCTCCGACATCTCGGCCCAGCGCTCGCCAAACTTGCCGTTGACCCCCACCAAGACCCGCTCCCCGGGGCTGAGGGTGTTGAGGATCCCGGCTTCCATGGCCCCGGTGCCGCTGCAGGCAAAGACAAACACATCGGAGGTGGTCTGGTGCAGCCAGCGCAACCCCTCCGTCACCTCTTCCAGAATGGCGCTGAACTCTTGGCTGCGGTGCTCGATGGGCCCCCGCGCCATGGCCAGCAGCGCACTCTCGGGAACGGGAGTGGGGCCGGGGATCATCAACATCAACTTGTCTTTCATGCGGGTCCCGCTGGGGATGTCAGGTTTGAGAGGTGGCGGCCAGATTCGAACTGGCGCATAGAGGTTTTGCAGACCTCTGCCTTACCACTTGGCTACGCCACCCTACTCCTCAATCGGACAAAACATTGTATCCGAAAATGGGATCCCGCTTCCACTTGCTGCAGCCAACGGCAACAGCGCTCGGGTTCGCTAGGCATCGACAATAGCTTGGTAGCCCCGTACTTGAGTGCGGGGCGAAAAAGCCCTTGAGCCACTTTAGTTGCTTCTTTGTTATAGTTAGTACAGAGCTTCTCCAGGAAAACAACCTACTGCGGTGCAAAACCCGCGCGGCAATAACTAACCTGGAGGAACTTAAGTCCGAAGTAAGCAGAACTTTGAGGTTATGCCTCAAAGGACTGTCTAGGGGCGTCTTGACAGCGCCTTCGCGAGTCCATCTTGGGCTGCGTAAGAATCCGCTGGGTGGGAGTGTCAACTTCTTCTTGTACCCTCAGCAGGCGGGATCCCAGCAGCCGCTGCAGCCAGGGGGCGAGAAACTCGCGATTGGCCAACTGCTGCTGGGGATCCTGGGTTTCCAGAGGAAAGGGGGCAAGGGCCCGCAGGGCGGCGGTGGTAACACAGAACATGGCCTTTTGGAAGCTGAGGCAGATTTTCACCCGCAGGTCATCTTCCCCGCGCGGCTGGCGGCGGTAGTGCTCCCGCAAATAGCCAGGCAGGTGGCGCATCATATCCTGCATCAAGAGAGTAGGGGGGATCCCGGCGCTCCCCACCGGCAGCGGATCGGCATACAAAGCGCCGTAGGCGAAGTCCGCCTGCTCGGCCGGGATCTGGTGGGCCTGGGCATTGTAGGAGACGGTGCCCATGAAGGGAAAGGAGCGGAAAAACACAGCTTCCACGTAGGGCAGGGCCGTATCGGGCAGGAAGGTCAGCCCCGCCGACAGGGGGATGATCTCGTAGCGGCGGCCCCAGATGCAGGGGGCGTAGGTGATGGGCTTGTTGGCAGCTGCCACCAACCCCTGCTGAATGTGGGCTACTACGTCGGGAAGCGTGAGCTGCGGTTCGCTCTCGCGGCGCTTGGCCAAGGCCAGGAAGATATCGCTCATCACCCGCCAGAACTGGCCCAGGCCGCTGTACATGGCCAGCATGCGCACCTGTTCCAGCGCAAAGTCGGGGCAGAGGAAGTTGAGGCCCTGCAGAAGGGGGTTGAAGCGGAACTTGGCCCGGATGGCCACCTTGGCCCGCTCGACAAATTCGGGAGTATCCAGATAGCGATCGAGGCCTCCCCCTCCATGCCAGAGCATGGCTTTCATGCAGTATTCGGCAAACTCGTAGTTGATGCGGTCATGCCAGAGGTAGCGCAGCCATTTGCCCAGGGTGATTTCGCCGTTGAAGTACTTAAAAACTGGGAAGAGCTCCAAAAATTGGTGGTCGGCTATGAAGATCAAATTCTGGGAGTAGGCATCCAGCACCTGGCCGTAGCTGTGGAGGATGCCGATGACCTCCAGCCGGTTGCTGGAAGAATCCGGCACAAGGGCTCCCCCTGCTTCTAGGCGTTGGACGATGGGAGCCAGTCGCCGTTGCTCTAGAGGATCTAAGCCAGCCAGAAAGAAACGGGAAGGAGCGGGAACAAGGGTGGCCGTCATGGGAGAAGGAGGGGTTGAGACAACAACAAAAACTCAGTCGTATCACTAAATCGTCACAACGAAAAGAACCCAGGCTCGAAAGCAGTGGTCGGCCCGCCTGCTTCGGCAAGATTGAGGGCCGCCGGCTTGGCCAAATGGGCGGCGGTGGACTCCACCCAGTGGGTTGCCCAGGCAGGCTGGAGGCCAAGCACCACCACCAGCGAGGCCAAAACTACAGCAGGCAGGCGTTCTCCCGTGGCGCGTCGTTGCATGGCAATGGCCACTTCCGAGAGGCGCCCGAAAAAGACGCGGTTCACCATCAGCAAAAAGTAGGCCGCCGTCAATCCCGTCCCCACCATGCACAGCAACGTCTGCAGGGGGAAGACGGGGAAGCTGCCCCGAAAGAGGGTGAACTCGGCAATAAAGCCCACCAGGCCGGGCGTGCCGCCGCTGGCCATCACCCCCAACACCATCAAGCTTCCAACAAGTGGCAGGCCGCGTTCCAGGTTGAGCAATCCCCGCAGCCGCTTGAGATCCCGCGTGCCGGTGTTGGCGTAGACAGCACCCACCAGCAAAAACAGCAGCGAGGAAATCAGCCCATGGCTCACCATCTGGAAGACGGATCCCACCAAGGAGAGGGGGGTGGCCGCCGCCGTGCCCAGGAGAATGTAGCCCATGTGGGCAATGGAGCTGTAGGCCACCAGCTTTTTCATGTCTTGCTGCACCAAGGCGTTCAGGGATCCATACAGCACATTGGCCACCGCCCAACTGGCCAGCCACGGCCCGGCTTGCTCCCAGGCATCGGGCAAAAGCTGCAGGCCAAAGCGCACCAGGCCATAGGTGCCCAACTTGAGCAAGAGCCCCGCCAAGAGCACAGAAATGGGGGTGGAAGCCTCCACGTGGGCGTCCGGCAGCCAGGTGTGGAAGGGCACCAAGGGGATCTTGATGGCCAGCCCCAGCAGGATGGGAATGAGGATGAGAATCTGGGGCAGCAGCGGCAAGGGGTGGGCCTGCAAAACGGTGTAGGTAAAACTGTGGGCGTCGCTCAGCCAACTGAGGCCGAAAAAGCCAATCAGCAGAAGCACCCCCGAGAGGGCGGTGTAGACCAAAAACTTGGTGGCGGCATAGGTGCGCCGCGGCCCGCCCCAGATGGCAATCAGCAGATAAAGGGGAATTAGCTCGACTTCGTAGAACAAGAAAAACAGCAGCAGGTTCTGGGCCAGAAAAGCCCCCACAATGGCGGCTGCTAGCAGCAACACCAAGCTGTAGTAGAGGCGGGGCCGCTCCACCGGGCCGCTGGCCCAGAGGGCAATCAATACCAGCAAGCCGGTCATCACCACTAGCGGCAGGGAGATCCCGTCCACCCCCAGCTCGTAAACCAGGCCCAACTGCGGGATCCAGGCCATCTGTTCGGCCATCTGGATCCCTTGCGCTTGGGGATCAAACTGCAGCAGCAGCCCCAAGCTCAGCCCCAACCAAGCCAGGCCGAAGCCCAAGGCCAAACTTCGGTGCAGGCCCTTCCCCGCTTGCTCGGGGATCAGCCCCACCAGCAGGCCACCCAATAGGGGGATCCCGATTAGAAGGCTGAGCATGGTTCCTCCCGTCTCAATAGGCCAATCCCACCAGGGGCGAGCGCAGCAGCCAAGCGGTAACCACCACGACCCCGATGACAATGAGCAACACGTAGAGCTGCATCCGCCCCGACAGGGTGTACTTGAGGGCTTCGCCGCTAAACCAAAAAGCCAGGCTCACTCCGTTCACCAGGCCATCCACCCCGTTGCGATCCAGCCACTCCAGTCCGCGGGAAAGGGCGCCGACCGGCTGCACCACCAAAGCCTGGTAGAGCTGCCCGGTGTAGAAATCCTGCGCCAACAGATCCTGCAGCTCCGGCCAGGGTAGGCGCAGCCGCCGCCGGCCCCCCCAGTACAGCCAAGCACCAACACCGGCCCCCAGCAAACCCGAGGCCGCCAGCAGAGCCGCCATCTGCTGCAGCTCTGGGATCCAACCGGGATAAAGCCCCCAGCGCCAAAACAGCCAGGGCATGAGCAGGTTCTGCACCGTCAGAATGACCATGGGCAGGGCCATCGGCCAGCCCACCTCAGGGGCACGGCGCGTCTTGGGCTGCGGGGATCCCAAGAAGACCAGGCCAAACACCCGCGCCAGGTTCAAAGCCGTCAGCCCATTCATCAGCAGCAACACCCCCAACAGGGCCGGCTGCAGGGCGCTGTACACCAGCGCCAGGCGGATTAGGATCCAAAAGCACCCCAGGGGCAACAGGGCCACCATCCCCAGGGATCCCACAGCAAAGGCGGCCACCGTAGCCGGCATGCGGCCCCCTAGGCCCCCCAGCTCCGTCAGATCTTGGGTAGAAGTGGTGTAGATGAGGGATCCCACCCCCATAAACAGCAGCGCCTTGGCCAGGCCGTGCAGCAGCAGCAGCTCCAGCGCCAAATCCGGCTGCCCCGTCCCCACCGCCCCAAACACCAGGCCCAGGTAGGCGCTGGTGGAATAGGAGAAGGTGCGCTTGAGATCGATTTGCGCCAAGGCCACCAGGGATCCCCCTACGGCTGTGATGGTGCCGATGGCCACCAGCACCCCATCCGTGAAAGGGGAGAGGGCCAAGACTGGCTGCAGCTTGATGAGGACAAAAGCTCCAGCGGCCACCACTGCCGAGTTGCGCAGGATCGAAGCCGGGTTGGGCGCCTCCATGGCCTCATCCAGCCACAGGTGCAGCGGGAACTGGGCGCACTTGCCCAGCGGCCCGGCAATCAAAGCCAACCCCATCAAGGCCGCCCAAGTTGGATCCAAGCTGGCCGTAGCCGCCCAATCGCGCAGGCCGGAAAAGGTCAAGGAGCCGGAGAAATTGGAAACCGCCACCACCCCCATCAACAGCAGCAGGTCTCCCACCCGTTTGGTGAGAAAAGCATCCCGCGCCGCCGTGACCACCAGCGGCTGGGCGTACCAAAAGCCCACCAATAAGTAGGTGGAAAGCGTGAGCATCTCCAGCAGCGCGTAGCTGAGAAACAGCGAATCGCTGAGGGCGATCCCCGTCATCCCCCCCTCAAAAAAGCCCATCAGGGCGGCAAAGCGGCCCAACCCCCAATCCTTGTCCAGGTACCCCAGGGCGTAGATCTGGGCCAGCAAGCTCAAGCCGCTTACCCAGACCACCGCCCCCAGCGTCAGAGGCGAGACCTCCAAAGCCAGGGACAAGTCCAAATCGGCCACCCGAAACCAGAGGTAGTTCAGGAGCTGGGGATCCCGACCCCAAACTTGTCGCAACAGCCAAAAGCTATGAGCAAGGGCCGCAAAGGTCAGCAGGATATTGAGGTAGGCTGCCGGACGTGGGCCACTGCGCTTGATCCAGCCAGCGGCCCAAGGAAGAGCCAGCGCTGTCCCTACCCAGCCATAAAAGGGGAGACACCAGGCGCTCTCTGGCCCAATTGCCCAGTCTTCAAAACCCGCCATCTGCTGCTTGCAACAAGTAGTTAAGCATTTTTTAATGAACAGCTACAGTCCAATATACTAGGAGTTTTCCAGCGGCAGCGTCTCTCCCCACTTGGACACAGCTTCTGCCTCTGCCTAGGCAAGCAGGCGGCGCCCTTAGATTCTTTGAGCTCCCGGTTCTTTTGGACAGAAAATGGCGGCGCTCCGAATACCTTGCCCAGACCCCGGCTGGGGCTATCGCGGATTGGCGCCAGGGGGAGTGAGACCCCTCACCGATTGATTCTCCTCTTTAGGCTGGGCAGCCCTCCTGACCACAGCCAGGACTATCGCCTGCAAGCCGAGGTGTGGCACGAGGTGGAAGCTTGGGGATCCCCCTGGTGGCTGCAGTTGGATCCCCGCCATCTCACGGTGTTTTGAATCGAAATCCAACGGCCATCAGGTGGGTTCATCACAAGCGGTAGCCGCGGGGAGTGATCAGCCGGCTGCCGTAGCGAAAGGTCTGCGAGCTGCCGATCAAGACCAGGGTAAACATGTCCACCTGCTCAGGATCCAACTCCCCTAGCGTGGTGAGGTGGATGGCCTCGCCGGGACGGTAGAGGTTGCGGGCCACCGCCACCGGGGTGTGGGTGGGGCGGGCCCGGCGAAAGATCTGCAGCGCCTTGAGGAAGGGATCCAACCGCTGCCGCGAGCGGGGGTTATACAGGGCCACCACAAAGTCGGCCTGGGCAGCCGCCTGCAGGCGTTGCTCGATGGCCGGCCAGGGGGTGAGGCGATCCGAGAGGGAAATAGCGCAAAAATCCTGCATGAGAGGGGCTCCTAGGCGAGCGGCAGCAGCTTGAAGGGCGGAGATCCCCGGCAGCACCTCCAGGGAGGGGCGGATCCCATCCCAGCCGCTGCGGGCCAAGTACTCCAGCACCAGGCCGGCCATGCCGTAGATCCCCGCATCCCCCGAAGAGATCACCGCCACCTGCAGCCCCTGCTGGGCCAGGGCGATGGCGCGCTGCGCCCGCTGCACCTCCTGGGTGATGGGAAAGGCTTCGCAAATCTGGCCGGGGTGCAGGAGGGGCGCCACCAAGTCCAGGTAAAGCTGGTAGCCAATCACCACCTCGGCTTGGGCCAGGGCCAGGCGGGCGGCCAAGGTCAATTGGGCGGGATCCCCAGGGCCGATGCCAATTAGCCACAGGTGCCCGGCGCGAGGGGAATACTCGCGGGCGGCGCGGGCAATGGCCAGGGTACAAGCTCCCTCGCTTTCTGAGGTGAAGATCTGCTTGGGGCAGACAAGGGTGGCTCTCCCCTGGGCTGGATTGTCCTCTCCCGACCAGCGCTGGGCCGCCAAAAGAGCAGCCGCCTCCGCCACCGAAGGGGTGCCCACCGCCTGCCGCACCGCCTCTGAAGGGTGGGGAACCGGGATCCCTGCCAGGGCCGCGGCGGAGAAAAACTGGATGGGCCAGCCATGGGCCTGGGCCAGCTCCAAGAGCCCCGCCTCATCCCGTTTCAGCTCCAGAGTGGCCAAGCCGGCAACGGCCTCGAGGGCCAGCCCCTGGTTTTGCAACAGGCGCCGCAGGGATCCCTCCAGCCAGGCGCGGCTGGTGCCCCGCTCGCAGCCCACCCCCACCCACAGCACCCGCGGATGCCAGTGGACGGTGGGGATGTGGGGGCAAGGCGTTGTGTATTCCCCAATCCGGATCTGGGCCACTGCTTGGTCGGGAGCCGTAGTCAAAAGAGGATGATCCGCTGGCCAGGCCCGCCGCCAGAGCTGCGTGCCGCAGGTTTGCTCTACGGCCACCGGCTCTCCCCGCGTCAGGGCAGCAGCTACCCCGTTCCAATCGCCACTGCCCCGCCGCCAGCCGTAGGGATGCCCCAACACATCCACAGGCGGGATCCCCAGCCCTTCGGAGGCAGAGGTGAGGATCGGCTCGGCTCCCAAAGCAGCCGCCACCTGCCGCGCCAGCGCATCGGCCCCGCCCACATGTCCCCCGCAGAGGCTAATGGCCCAGCGGCCTGATTCATCCACCACCACCACCGCCGGATCCCGGTATTTGTCCTGCAAGAGGGGGGCAATTAGCCGCACCACCGACCCAACTGGCAAGATGAAAAGACAGCCCTGCACCTGGGGCCAAGTTTGGGCCACCGCTGCCGCCAGGGATCTGGGCGCTGTGGGATGGCTGGGATCCCCATAGGCTTGCCAGGGCCAAGGCAGCGGCTCTCCCTGTGGATTGGCTTTGCTCCAGCAGATCCACTCCTCTGGCAGCAGCGACAGCAGAGCCTGGGCCAAGCGGCGACCGCGCGGGGTGGGGGCAAACAGGGCAAGCTTCATCAGCCTAGGGATCCTATACTGGACTACAGAGCCACCCGCAAATGGACAAGCGCCAATGCCAACCCCCCTTGGACTGATGCTGCCGCTGATCCCCCTGGAGGTTTTGCTCTCCACGAAGGGGCTGATGTTTTTGCTGCTATCGGCCTACGGCGGGGCCATGTGGACGTTTCTGAGCGGCGCACCGCGGGTTTACACCATCATCGTGCCCGATCTGGAGCAGGCGCGAGGGTTTTACGAAAAGGTCTTGAGGCTGCCGGAGGCGGAGCTGCCGCTGCAGTACTACTACGGCTATGAGCAAAGCATGGTCGGCTCCAGCCTGGGATCTGCCTACTTCCCGGCGGATATTGGCCTCAGCTCCCGCCTTGATGCCAAAGCCCGCTCCACCTCGACACCTCTCGATACCGCTGGCCTCTGGTATCAGCTCTCCGACACCGTGCAACTGCACGTGATCCCCGGTACCACGGATCCCTACGGCAGTCTCTCCAGAACTCCCTTTGTACCTGCCTACGGGGCGGCAGCCGGTCGCAGCAGCGGCGTCCGCTATCGCCACACCACCTACGAACGGGAAGCCCTCAAAGCCCTCCTGAAGCGGATCAACAAGCAAGGGATCCGCAGCAGCGTCCGCTCCGAAAAGCCTTTTGTCTTCTGGGTGCGCGACCATCAAGGGCAGATCGTCGAATTTGCCGAAATAGGATGAGGGGATCCCCTAAGATTGTTGGGGAGGCAAAAAGTCGGCACCGGGGGGACGCCAACGGATGAAACAGATGCTGCTGCTGTTGCTGGGTTTGCTGTGGATTGGGGTGTGGGCTGGACAGCCGGCCATGGCTCTGTCGCGAGCCAAAGATCACCCAGCAGTTACTGTGCAATCTCAAGCCCAGCAATTTATCACCACCGAGTCGGGTCTGCAGTACTACGACCTTGTCGAAGGTACAGGGCCTTCACCTCAGCCGGGGCAAACGGTGGTGGTGAACTACGTGGGCAAGCTGCAGGATGGCACCGTCTTCGATAGCTCCTACAAGCGCAATCAACCTTTTACCTTCACCTACGGGGTAGGGCAGGTGATCCGTGGCTGGGAGGAAGGTCTGGCCACCATGCGGGTGGGTGGCAAGCGGTATTTGCGCATTCCGCCGGAGTTGGCCTATGGCAGCCGCGGCGCCGGCGGCGTGATCCCTCCCAACGCTACTCTCGATTTTGAAGTGGAGCTCCTGGCCATCCAGTAGGTTCTGGATATCCACCCCTAAGCTTGACTGGGGGTGGGGAAAGTCAAGGCAGGGAGATGGCATGGCGCTGCGGCAACTCCCTTCTACGCTACAAACCTGTCTCCGTCTGTGGGGCCCAATTTTCTCCCCAAAGCTCGCTTGCGCCGGCACTTCCGCCAAGTGCGGCAAGGGGTGGATCGCTCTCTGGTCGAGCAGAAGATAGTGGCTCATCTGGCCTCTCAGCCCCGGCTTTTGGCGGCCAAGACCATCCTGGCCTACGTGGCCTTCGGCTCCGAGGTGGACTTGGGATCCCTGTTCGCCCTTTTCCCTGAAAAGCGCTGGGGGATCCCTCGTTGCTTGCCGCAGCGGCAGTTGCGGTGGCACCGCTACCACCCAGCTGAGCTTGTTCCCAACCGCTGGGGGTTGCTGGAGCCCTCTCCCAGCAGCGAAGTCATCGATCCCGCCGAAGCCGAGTTAATCCTTGTGCCCGCCCTGGCCTGCGATCGCTGGGGGAGGCGCCTGGGCTATGGCGGCGGCTATTACGACCGCTTTTTGGCCTCGCTGCCGGATCCCGGCGTGCCCAAGTGGGGCATTGTCCCGCAGGCCTGCCTACTGGAGCAGCCTCTGCCTCAGGATCCCTGGGATCAGCG
The DNA here is from genome assembly GCF_047502635.1 of Synechococcus sp. RC10B2. Lineage (NCBI taxonomy): Bacteria > Bacillati > Cyanobacteriota > Cyanophyceae > Synechococcales > Synechococcaceae > Synechococcus > Synechococcus sp. RC10B2. The sequence continues at coordinate 63,287 of NZ_JANSHO010000044.1, read as the reverse complement.
CTTGGACGGGATCCAGACCGAGGAGGGGTTTTACCGGGCGGGGGATCCCCTAGACTAGGGGAGATGGGCCTTGGAGAAAAAACATGAGCCAAGTTTGGAAGAAGGGGCTTCGCTCCCTCTGCTGGAGCCTGGGTTGTGCAGCTTTGGCGGCGCTCTTGCTGGGTTTTGGAGCCATCCCCCTGCAACTGAAGGATTTGCACCTCACCCCCTGCCCGGATACCCCCGAATACACCAACCTGGTTACCAGCAACGGCAACCCCATACCGGCCAGGTGCCTATTCATTGAAGGCACGGTGGTCAACCGCTCCAGAAATACTGTGCTGAATGCGGATGTCTTCGGTCGCCTTTACGATGCCAACGGCAATGAGGTTCTGCCGGAGCGCACCCGCCTGGGAGCCATCGAGGAGGTTCCCCCCGGCGAAAGCCCCTTCTCCATTCGCATCTCCGTGCCCGTGACCAGCCCGCTGCCTCTGACTATGGAGCAGTTCAAAGCCAGCGGCTTCAGCGGCACCGTGCGCCGTTAAAGCTGGCGGGTGAAGTCCACCTGGGCCGGGCGCCCCGGCAAATGGAGCTGGGCAACCACCGGCGGGGTTTGGGCGATCAGCCGTCCCCGACGGAAAACGTACAGGCAAGCCGGTTGCAGGCGAATGGCTTCGACAGCATCGGCAGCCTGGAGCACCACCAAGTCGGCATAGCAGCCGGGTTCTAGTCCGTAGCCTTCTAACCCCAGAATGCGGGCCGGGTTTTCCGTAACCGCCAAGAAACACTGCCGCATCTGCTCATAGCCTGTCAGTTGGGCAGCGTGGATCCCCATGTGGGCCACCTCCAGCATGTTGCCGCTGCCCAGGGGATACCAGGGATCCATCACGCAGTCCTGGCCAAAAGCTACGGTCAGCCCGGCGGCCATCAGCTCCGGCACCCGCGTCAGCCCCCGCCGCTTGGGATAGGTATCGTGGCGGCCCTGCAGCACCAGGTTCACCAGCGGGTTGGCGATCACCCCCAGCTCTGCTTCGGCCATCAGGGGAATGAGTTTGCTCACGTAGGCGTTGTCCATTGAGTGCATCGAGGTGAGGTGGGAGGCGGCCACCCGCCCCTGCAAGCCCAGCCGCTGCGTCTCGTAGGCCAGGGTCTCCACGTGGCGCGAAAGCGGATCGTCTGTCTCGTCGCAGTGCAGATCCACCCGCAGACCCCGCGCCGCCGCGATCTCGCACAAGGCCCGCACCGCAGCTGCCCCTTCGGCCATCGTCCGCTCAAAGTGGGGGATCCCGCCCACCACCTCCACCCCTAGATCCAAGGCCTTCTCCAAAAGCTGCACCGCCCCCGGCGAGCGGTAGTAGCCATCTTGGGGAAAGGCCACCAGTTGCAAATCCAGGTAGGGGGACACTTTTTGCTTGACCTCCAGCAAGGCCCGCACCGCCAACAGGTTGGGATCGCACACATCCACATGGGCGCGGATGGCCAGGATCCCGCGCGCCACCGCCCAATCGCAATAGGTCAAGGCCCGCTCCATCACTGCCTCCGGCGTCAGCAGCGGCTTCAACTCCCCCCAAAGGGCGATCCCTTCCAGCAAGGTGCCCGATTGGTTGACGCGCGGGATCCCATAGGTGAGGGTGGCATCCAGGTGAAAGTGGGCATCCACAAAGGGGGGCGACACCAAGCGGCCGCTCACATCAATTTCCTGCCAGGCAGTGGCCTGCAGATTCACCTCCAGGGCAACGATGCGCTCCCCCTCAATGCCGATATCGACCCCCTTGCGGCCATCCGGCAAATTGGCCCGGCGCAAGATTACATCCATCCACCTCTTCCAAACTCGGCTTGACCCTTTTCTCGCCAGCGGTAGCTGCCTCAATGGCAAGCTCGAGACAGGGATCCCCGCAAGTTCCTGCTGGCCACTAGCGTATATGGTAGGTAAAGCCTGTTTTCGGGTATTTCCCCGTCCCTATGCCCAGGGTTAGCACCGCTTGCCAGCAGACCGACCCCCGTTTCAGCCTTGCCCAGGCCAAGGGGCTAAAGCCCTACCAGCGAAAGCAACTGCAACGGCTTTACCAACTGCGCCTGCCCCCCAATCGCTTGGTGACGGTGGAGTTTGCCCAACGGCTGGGATCCCTGACCCAGGAGCTGGAGGGCCAGCCCATTAGCGTTTACCTCAACCGGCGCGGCCAAGTCATCCGGGTGGGGCTGGGATCCCCTTTTGAGACCCAGATCCCGGCCTGGGAATTGCCCCGCCAAGGGGCGGAGCGCCTATCCGGGATCCGCTGCATCACCACCCAGGTGGGCGAGGGCGGCCCCAGCCAAAAGGCGCTGACGGCCATGGCCCTGCAGCGGCTGGACGCCCTCATTCTCCTGTCGGTATCTCCCTCAGGAGGACGGCTGCGCCGCGGCGGAGGGGCCACGGGCTTTGTCAACTACGCTTATCTGGCCCACCTAGTGCCCCAGGGAGAGAGCCGCTGGCAGGTCTCCGAGCCTCTGCCGCTGGCGACCCTGGCAGAGCAGGATCTGCAGGAGCTGGTGGCGGAGTTGGAAGATAGTTTTCGTCGCCAATTCACTGCCCGCCAGGTGGATCCCCAGCAGGAGCGGGCCATCCTCGTGGGACTGCAGGAGCCGGGACAGAGCAGCGAAGACCTCATAGACAGGCTGGCCGAGCTGGGCCGCCTGGTGGAGAGCGCCGGCGGCCAGGTGCTGCAAACCCTTTGGCAGCGGCGGGAGAGTCCCAATTCGGCCACGGCGATCGGCTCCGGTAAGGTGCAGGAGCTGGCCCTGCTGGTGCAGGATCTGGGCGCCAACCTGGTGGTGTTCGACCGCGAGCTCACCCCCAGCCAGGTGCGCACCCTGGAACAGGCAGTAGGGGTGCGGGTGGTGGATCGCAGCGAGGTGATCCTGGATATCTTTGCCCAGCGGGCCAGAACCCGGGCCGGGAAATTGCAGGTGGAGCTGGCGCAACTGCAATATCTGCTGCCGCGCCTGGCCGGCCGAGGGCGCACCATGTCGCGGTTGGGGGGTGGGATCGGCACCCGCGGCCCCGGGGAAACCCAACTGGAAATGGAGCGGCGGGCCATTCAGCGGCGCATCGCCAAGCTGCGGCAAGAAGTGGAAGAGCTGCGCCGCCACCGGCAACGGCTGCGCCAGCGACGGGAGGGATCCCAAATTCCCGTGGTGGCCCTGGTGGGCTACACCAACGCCGGCAAGTCCACCCTTCTCAACGCCCTCACCCAGGCCCAGGTCTATGTGGCCGATCAACTCTTTGCCACCTTGGATCCCACCACGCGGCGGCTGGAGCTGCCCGGCCAGCAGGCAGTGCTGTTGACTGACACGGTGGGATTCTTAACCGAGCTGCCTGAGCAATTGGTAGAGGCCTTCCAGGCCACGCTGGAGGAGGTGACGGAGGCGGATGCCCTGCTGCACGTGGTGGATCTCTCCCACCCCAACTGGGAAGGGCACATCGAGGCGGTGGAAAAATTGCTGGACGAGATGCCCCTGGCCACCGGCCCGCGACAACTGGTGTTTAACAAAATTGACCGCCTCGATCCCGAATGGGTCGAGGACGTGCGCCTGCTCTACCCCAAGGCCCTGTTTGTGTCCGCCGCCAACGGCCAAAACTTGGATCAACTGCGCCACACCCTGGCCCAGTTTGCCGCAGCTTTTGCTCCCAGACCCTGCGGGGGTCGGCAGTTTGGGGATCCCTGAAGCATTTCATCAGAAAATCAAAACTTGGCGGCTCCTCAACATTTAGTTACATCACGGTTACGATGAGTGCAGAGGGCAGTTAGGTAAAGTTGCCATTTGGCAGAGGGGGAAAACATGGCCGTTACGGCAGTTGCACCGCGTTCAGGCCATCTTACGCTGCAGACGCTGCTCATTGGAGCCGATACCCTTGCCATCCGCTCCCAGGACTGGGATCGGGATCGGTTTGATATCGAGTTCGCCCTGGAAAACGGCACCACCTACAACTCCTTTTTAATTCGCGGGGAGAAGGTGGCCCTCATCGACACCTCCCACGAGAAGTTTCGCCAGTTGTACCTGGATCTGCTGCGAGGCCTCCTGGATCCCGCCACCCTCGACTACCTGGTGGTCAGCCACACCGAGCCGGATCACAGCGGCCTAGTCGGGGATCTGCTGGAGCTGGCGCCCCAAATGACGGTAGTGGCCTCCAAAGTGGCCGTGCAATTTTTGGAAAACCTGGTGCATCGCCCCTTCCGGCACCTGGTGGTCAAGCAGGGGGATCGCCTGGATCTGGGCAAGGGACATGTTCTGGAGTTCATCTCTGCTCCCAACCTGCACTGGCCCGACACCATCCTCACCTACGACCACGGCACGCAGATCCTCTACACCTGCGACGTCTTTGGGATGCACTACTGCGATGACTTTGCCTGGGACGAGCATCCCCACCTGCTACAGGCCGACTTCAAGCTCTACTACGACTGCCTCATGGGGCCCAACGCCCGCTCGGTACTCTCGGCCCTGAAGCGCATGGAGTCCCTGCCCCCCATCGCCGCCATTGCTACCGGCCACGGCCCCCTGCTGCGCCACCACCTGTCTGATTGGGTGGAGCACTACCGCACTTGGAGCCTGGAGCAGGCCAAAGCCGAACGAATGGTGGCGGTGTTCTACCTATCGGGCTATGGCCAGGCGGAAGCATTGGCCCAAGCCATTGCCCGCGGCATCCAAAAAACCGGCGTTGCCGTAGAGCTGGCGGATCTGCGGCTGCTGGATGCCCACGAGGTGCGCGAGCTGATGAGCTTGGCCGCTGGTGTGGTGATAGGCATGCCGCCCCAAGCGGGGCCTGATGCGGCCTCCACCCAGGTGCTGCTGAAAACCCTCCTGGCTGCTGCCCACAGCAAACAAGGCTTTGGCCTGTTCGAGTCGGGGGGAGCAGATGACGAGTCGGTCTACCTCTGCCGCAACACGCTGCAGGAGATGGGCGCCAAAGAAGTGTTCCCTCCTATTCTCCTCAAGCAACCCCTAGACGAAACCCTGCTGCAATTGGCGGAGGAAGCCGGCACCGACCTGGGGCAGTGGCTAACGCGGGATCGCACCATTCAGCAGATGAAAGCCCTGGATGCCGACTTGGATCGCGCCCTAGGCCGCATCAGCAATGGCCTTTACATCCTCACCGCCCGCAAAGGGCAGGCCACCAGCGCCATGCTCGCCTCCTGGGTGGCCCAGGCCAGCAGCGATCCGCCGGGGATCAGCGTTGCCGTGGCCAAAGACCGGGCCATCGAGTCCTTCCTGCAGGTGGGCGATACCTTTGTCCTCAACGTGTTGCAGGAAGGCCATCACCAGTCCCTAATGCGCCACTTCCTGAAGCGCTTCCCGCCGGGAGCCGACCGCTTTGCCGGCATCAAGACCTACCCCGCCGCCAACGGATCCCCCATCTTGGCCGATGCCTTGGCCTACCTGGAGTGCCGCGTGGCCAGCCGCCTAGAAACCAGCGACCACTGGGTGGTCTACAGCACCCTAGAAGCCGGGCGGGTCTCCAACCTGGAGGGCCTCACCGCCGTCCACCACCGCAAGGTGGGGAATCATTACTGATCCCTCACCCCCAGGGAGAGGAGAGGTTCAGCAGGGCTTGAAATAGCCGTCCTGCTAACGCGAAAACCTCCCCGCCTATTTCAATAGGACAGTTGGTAGACCAGCCCGTTGACATGGAGGAAAAAAGGGCTACCCTCTCCCAGAGGGATCCCGGCTGGCCGCAGTGGAAAAGGCAGCCCCTCTGGGCTCTGTTCCGCTTTCTGAGCGAGGCGGTAGAAGACCTCCCCAAACCCAGAAGAGGGAATCTCCGCGGCAGCATGCTGCTGTTGCCAGCGCTGGTAGGGGCTGAGTCGAGCTTCCCTCTGGTCGATGTTCGACGGCACAGGGAGAGAGGGCGATATAGCCGGCTGTCCGGCGGGCAAAAGAGCCGCTACCTCCGCTTGGGCCCATCCTCCCCTGGCCAAGGCCATAGCCAAAAGCCAGCCGCTTCCCCAAACCCAAATGAACTGCTGCATGACCGGATCCCTCGCTCTGCCTCGACTAGCCGCTTCTCGGGCTTTTTTGTCCGGCACTGAGAAGATAGCTCCCATCTTCTCGAAGCCAGACCGAGGGAAGCATGACGGAGATCCTGCCAAGCCTGTGATCTGGATCAGAACCATTTAGATCATCAGATCAACGGAGCTCCCCTCTATCCGCTAACTGATTTGCCAGTAGGGCTTGGGCTGCTGGCTCCCACATAGGCCTGCCAAGCCAAATCCAGCAGGCCATCCAAGACCGCCGCCGCCACTGCAGGGCCGCCCTTCCGTCCCTCAGTGCGGATGTGGGGCACCATGGAATCGGCCAGCTCCTGCTTGGCTTTCACCACATCCACAAACCCAGCCGGCGTCGCGATGACCAGGGCAGGGGATACCTCTTTCTCGGCGATCAACTGCACCAGGGTGGAAAGAGCCGTCTGGGATTGGCCAATGACAAAGATTGCCTCAGGGTAGCGCTGAGCTAGGGTTTGCAGGCCCCAGGCAGAGCGGGTCTTGTCCCTCTGGGGGCGGGTGACAGCTTCGCTGCCGCAGTAGATGGGGTTGGAGAAGGTGTTCTGCACGGCCCGCGCGATGCCTACCTGCACCATCGGCTCGTCCACCACAATGGTGGTGCGCGCCGCCAAAGCCGCCGCCCCAGCCTGCAGGGCTTCGTTGCCAAAACGGATGAGGTGGAGATACTCGAAATCTGCAGTAGCGTAAATAACTCGACGAACCACCTCATACTCGGCGGGGGAAAGCTCGTGCTTGCCCACCTCCTGGTCGATGATCATCAGGCTTTCCGCATCGGTAACATGCCACTCCATCGCCTCTAAACCTCGCCTGCCAGCCACCCTCAATGGCAGCATTCTAGCTGTAGAGGCCCCACTTGGCGGCAAAACCCGAAGCTAGCCCGGCGGCCAGCCCATCGCCCGACCGCCCAGAACGTGGATGTGCAGGTGAAAGACGGTTTGACCCCCGTCTTCTCCTTGGTTGATGACCAAGCGATAACCTCTGCTTAGGCCAGCTTCAACAGCCACCCGCTGAGCCGTCAGCAGCAGGTGCCCTAGCAACGCTTCGTGTTCGGGCTTGGCCTGGGCAATGCCGGGGATAGGCTCCTTGGGCACCACCAAGATGTGGACAGGAGCCTGGGGAGCAATGTCTTTGAAGGCGATGGCTCGCTCGTCTTCGTAGACAATCTGGGCCGGGATCTCCCTGCGGATGATCTTGCTGAAAACGGTGTCGCTCATGGGTAGTTACGAAACAATCCTGCCCTTAGCCTACCCGGTTTAGGGATCTCATTGGTTGAGCAGCCACTCAAACTCCTGCTGTAGGGATTGAATGGGCCCCACCCGCGAGATCAGCAGGACATCTTCTCCGGCATCCTGAAAGCGAGACCGCCACAAACTGACCAAGTCGGGATTGTTGCACCAGAAGCGAATAACCGCTTCGATTAGCTGATCCAAATCCCAGCCCCGCCGCGCCGGCACCTCCTCCAAGGATCCCAGCAGCGCATCCAGGGTGCAAGGGCGGGTGCCCAGGTACTCTACCCGACAAGGCCGCTTTGCCAGCTCCTGCTGCTGCCAGAAAAAATCGAGGGCAGGGGCAATGCCGATGATTTCAAAAGTATAAACCATTGGATCTGGTCCTAGTTTTCTTGCCAAAATAGAGACCTTGCAAAAAGAGGTTCAGAAACTCCTCGACCGATTCAAGTTGGGATCCCTTCCCAACCCTCTTCGGCCTGAACCTGAAGGTTAGTGGATGGTAGGCACTGATTATACTCAACTTGAGCCAATTGCCAAGGTAAAGAGCAGGTGGACACAGCTCTTTTGCCGCTGGCCACTACCTGGGAATCGGCTGCTGCGGCAAACAATCTTGTGCAGATAAGGCCGAAAACTGCTAGCAAACCAAAGCAAGGACTGCCAGCACTCCTCGAGATTTTTTGTGAGTTGACTCTGCCGACAAAACAGTTGACGCCCGCCTTTCCTGGAGGCGCCAGAGAGACGGTGGAAACAACGGCTTGGTGAAAGTCTCCGGCCTAGGCCCTTTCTTCTATCCAGGTCGGTATTGGGTTTTGCAGGTTTTGCGCGGCAGGAGAGCTGGGAGCGGGGAGATGAAACTCCAGGCGCGGCTGGCCTACCCCGTAGGTGAGGGTGTAGCTCCAGCTCAGGCAGCGCAACCACAGGCGGGGGTAGCGGGACTCCAGCCAGGGCTGCAGGCGCCGCACCAGCTTGGGAAACCAACTTCCCAGGAGGGCCGAGAGCAAAGCCAGTCCGGTGTAGCTGAAGTAGGTAGGTAGCCACTGGGCAAAGCCTTCCGCTCCTACTGCCTCCCAGATCCACAGCAGCAGCCGCGGGTTCTGCAGAGCCGCTTTGATAGCCATGCGGTTAAAGGCCAGCCAGCCAGCCCGGTCTTTGATGAAGTCGTCCACCACCTCAGGCGGCTCGGTGGCGAGAATACCGAAAAAGCTGTTGAGGATGGCGTTGATGCGCTCGGGCGGCAACACCTTGCCGGTGGGCACCATCATCCCCCGCGAAAACAGCCAAGTGACGGCGGAGTTGCCCTGGTAGGCGCGGATCTGGGCTAGGTCGGCGGCTTTGAGGAGATTATGGCGCAAGGCTGTGTCCAGCAAATCGCACAGGCGAGGGCAGTTGCGCACCAGGGATCCAAACCCCGTAAAGCTCAGGGGCGATTGCAGAGCTGCCGCATCCCCAATTAAAAGGAGGCGGTCGAAGGGCTCTTGGGGAGCTGGCTGCTGGCCAAAGCGTCCGGGGATGTAGCCAAAGGTGGCTTTTTTCCACTGCAGGCGCTCCGGGTCGCAGCGGCGGTATTCCGGCAGGATGGTGAAAAAGTCTTCGTACAGCTCCAAGAGGGAGCCCGGGTTTTCCGGATGCACCTGGTGGTAGTGGAACAGGTAGAAGGTGAGATCCTCCCCCGGCCCAGGGAACAGTTCCCAGATGAGCTGCCGACCGCGGCTGATGTCGCCGTGGCTGGCCAGGATGTCGCCAAATTGGGGATCCCAAACTCCTGGCTCAAACCCCCCTGCAATGGTGGCCCCTACCGTGGGGCAAACGCTGTCGAAGGCGCGGCGGCCGTAGAGCTGCTGGGCAATGGGGGAGGCCGTCCCCATGGCATCCACCAACAGGCGGGATCCCAGAGAGAACTCTTCTTGAGTGGTTAGGTCCTTAACCACCACCGTGACGCCTTGCTCCTCGATGTAGGCCCGCTGAAACTCGCTGCGCTCGTAGATGGCACCACCCCTGGATCTCAAGATTTGACCACAGAGCTGCAGGAGCTTTTCGGCATCAATGGCCAGGTTGAGCACCGTCGGCGTGTGCAGGACGGGGGCGCGCACGGGGCTGTTGCCATCAAAAAACTTGTTAAAACCATCCGTGTATTCCCTGAGGATGAGGCTCTCCATCTCCTCAGGGCTGAGGAGGCCAAACTCCACCAGCGTCTGCAGCTCCCGCCGCGAGATGTTCCACTCCCGGTTCATGCGGCCAAAGGGCAGCCGTTCCACCAGGGCCACGCGGTAACCTAAGCGGGCCATGGCCGCGCCGTAGATAGCCCCCAACGCCCCGCCCACGATCACCAAGTCCCACTCTTGGGGGGCGGGCTCTGGGGCAGGCTGGCGAAATAGCACGGGGGGCCGGCAAGCGTGAGGGGATTGGACTTCTTCCCGCCAGCGTTTCTCCCACCAGTAAACCCGCTGCAGGTCAAACTCCCCGTTGGGGATGCGGCGGAAATACTTCACCGTCTGCGGGTAAAAGGGCTCCAGTTGCTCAAAGATGGATCCCTGGCTGAGATCGACATCTGGCAACTGCGGGTAGCGGTGGGGAAATTGGCTTTGGATAGCCCTTTCCACTTCCTTTAGCCAGCGGCCCTGCTGGGGGAAAGGCCGCTCTGACCACTGAAAGATCTTGAGATAGGTGGTGTTCAGCCCCGACCAGAGGAAAACGGCCAGCTGCGCTCCGGATCCCTCTAGGCGTAGCCCAGTGGGGGTGAGTACCTTTTGGCTGCTCGCAGGCAGAGGCAGGTGCTCCTGCAGCCAGCTCAGCACTTGAGCGGTATCTGGGCAAGGGATCTCGCGGTAGTACAGGAGCTTGAGCACAGCGCCAAGACACAAAAAAAGCCGATCTTTACCCATTGTGACACGAGGGGATGCCGGAGGTGGGGTTATCTCGACCATCCATTCCCAGAGACGAAGGGGAAGAGGCGAACTAATGCCTCAGTGACGGGATCCGACTCCAAGGCCCAAACCCGAGCCTAGGGGGCTTCCCACTCGCTCCCCTCAAGCAGGAAAAATCGGGGATCCCCTCTAGGAAGCTGCAAAACACTGCTTCATCTCCTGCAGCACCTGAGCATCCTGGGAGGCGGTTCTAGCGCCTGCCTGGGCGGCCCAGCACTTAAGGCTTTCGATCTGGTCGCGGGCAATGGAGGCCAGGGGCACAGTTTCGCGGATGGCCTGCAGGATGTCTTCCTGGGTAAAGTCTCGCCGAGCGCCGCTGCCGCTGCCTCCAAAGGCGTTGTACATAGCGTCAACGATAGCCTGCTCGATCTCGGCGCCACTGAAGTTTTGGGCGGCTGCTGCCAGCTCATCTAGGTCAAACTCCCGCAGCCGGCTGGGGCGCAGCCGCTGGAGGTGCACTCGGAAGATCTCCTTGCGCTCGGCCTGGGTGGGCAGGTTGAGAAAGAAAATCTCGTCAAAGCGGCCCTTGCGCAGCAGCTCCGGCGGCAAGAGGGGCACGTTGTTGGCGGTGGCCACGATGAAAACGGGGCTGGTCTTCTCCTGCATCCAGGTAATCAGGCTGCCAAACACCCGACGGCTGGTGCCCGAGTCCCCGTTGGCGCTGCTGGTGATGTTGCCAAAAGCTTTGTCGATTTCGTCAATCCAGAGCACACAGGGGGCCATGGCCTCCGCCAGTTGGATCATCTGGCGCACGCGGCTTTCCGATTCGCCAACAATGCCGGCAAACAGCCGCCCAACGTCCAGCCGCAACAGCGGCAGCCGCCACTCGTTGGCGATGGTTTTGGCGGAGAGGGACTTGCCGGTACCCTGGATCCCCACCAGCAGCACGCCCTTGGGATTGGGCAGGCCGTAGCGCCGCGCCTCTTCGGTAAAGGCTTCCTGGCGCACCCGCACCCAAGCTTTGAGGTTGTCCAGCCCGCCCACGCTTTTCAGGGTCTCGCGGGCGGTGAAAAACTCCAGGATGCCGGTCTGGCGGATGGCCTGCTTTTTCTCCTCCAACACCAGGTCGATGTCGGCCTCGTTCACCTCCTGCTTGGCGGCCAGGGCGCGAGCCAAGACGCGGCGGATGCGCTCCCGGCTCAGCCCCTGACAGGCTTTGACCAGTTGCTCGCGGGCCAGGGGGGTGAGCTTGAGTTTTTCCGGGGCCACATAGAGCTGGATGAGGCGGCTGATCTCTTCGCTGTTGGGCAGGGGAATGTCGACGACGGTGATCTCCTCGGCCAGGTCGCTGGGCACTTCTAGAATGTGGCTGAGCAGGATCAGCGTCTTGCGGGTGCGCTTGAGCTCGCGGCTGAGGTTTTTCAGCTCCCGCAGGATAGGGGCGTTTTTGTCGCTGCTGGCGTTGCGCAGCACAAAGTGCAGATCCCGCAACACAAACAGGGTGTCTTCCTGAGGAGCCGAGCGCCACACCCGCCCCAGGGCGGCCATGATGGAGCCGCGATCTTCGCCGCTATCTTGCCAGCCCCGCACCACGTCCCAAAACAGCAGCCGCCGCGGCGGATCGGTTCTCTTGGCTACTTGCACGAGCACAGCATCCGCTGGCTCCTCTTCTGGAGAAACCAAGTAGATCAGGGGGTAGCGAGCCCGGATCATCAGATCCAGCTCCCGCACCAGTTCCCCTTGCACTTCGGTGGCGATCCCGCTCAGGATGGGATCCCCGCCGCTTTGCCGAGTGGGGTCAGTGAGATCTTTTACGGCTTCTGCCATCGGGAGTTAGGAGGGTTTTGAGAAGATTCTGTGTCTAACTTCAGGATAGAGCAGGGATCCGTTGCAGTTCGGCCAGCATGGCACGGGCGGTCTGGGTGGGATCCGCCGCCTCCATGAGAGCCCGCACCACGGCTACGCGGCTGGCGCCTGCCTGGCGCACCTCGGCCAGGTTGTGGAGGTCGATGCCGCCGATGGCAAACCAGGGCAAGTGGGCCTTCTCAGCGGCCAGGCGCACGTACTCCAGGCCGGCGGGGGGTTTTTCCGCTTTGGTGGGGGTGGCATAGACGGGGCCGACACCGATATAGTCCACGCCGCTATTGAGGGCTTGGGCCAGCTCTTCGGCATTGGTGGTCGACAGGCCAATCAGGCGCTGGGATCCCAGCAGGTGCCGCGCCTGGGCAACCGGCAGATCCGTCTGGCCCAGGTGCACCCCATCCGCTTGGCTGACCAAGGCCAAGTCCACCCGGTCGTTGACGATCATCAACGCCTGGTAGCGGTCGCACACTTGCCGCAACTGTTTGAGATCCCAGAGCATCTCCCTATCGGTGAGGTTCTTGCGGCGGTACTGCACCAGCGTCACCCCTCCCCGCAGCGCCTTTTCCACCACCTCCAGCCAGTGGGGCACCGGGCTGGTGACCAGGTAGAGATGGGCCGCCAACAGCTGTTGGCGCAGGGATCCCCCCAGCAGCTCGCTTTCTAGAACATAGAGCCGATAACGCATGTCTTTGGCCAGCTTGGCCAGGCCGGGTGCTACCCAATGACTGGACTCGGCCAACTTGCCGTATTCTTCCAAGACCCGCAGCGCTTCTTGCACACGGCTGCAATTGGCCTGCAGCAGGTGGCCGAGATCCCGCCGTTGCTCCTCTTGCGGATGGGAGATCTGGGTGCCCGGATCGGCAGGGGTGTCGCGGGCCAACCGCAGCGGGTCGCTGTGCCAGCGGGCCAGGGCTTGGCGCATGGCCTTGCATTCGCTGGCCAGCTCGCCGTTTTCTAGGCCAAAGCGAAACCACTCCTCTAGCACCCGTAATCCCTCACGAGCTCGGTCGAGGTTGGCATCCAGGATACGGGCGACGGCCTGCGGTTTCATGTCCCCTGCGCGTGGGAGTTTTAATCTTTTTTTACTGTAAGTTGAAACGGTTTCTCTGGCACCTGTCCTAGCCTTTGTCCGAAAAGGAGGCAGGCTGTTGCCAAAGGGCGTTGAGGAAAGCTTGCTGTGGCGTGTGTCCCCAGGCAAACTCACGGGGGCCGATCCCTTCCGGCAGGTAGGCCCAAGCATAGCACTCGCAGGCAGGAAAGTAGCGGATCTCCCACCAGGGCTGGCCGGCGGCCACATCCTTCACCGCCCGCCAAAAATACCCCCGCTGACGGGTAAGACGGGTCTCGACGAAGTAAGGGCCTTCCAGGCGCAAAGCTTCCACCGCTGCAATAAACTCGGCTCGTTGTCGCTCATTTCGAATCATTACCCTGGCTTCCCCTCGCAGGTTGGCTCTATTTTAAGAAGAGATTTTTGGTAAGCTACAGGGTTCTGCTCGTTTAGCTCGAATGGAGGCGGCAACACCCCAGAGTTGAACTCCCATCCTCTACCCAATGAATCCACAGAATTTGTCGCGGGTGCTGTGCCTGAGCAATGGCCACGGGGAAGATGAGGTGGGCAGTCGCATCGCCCTGGCCCTGACCGGCCTGGGGATCTCGGTGCAAGCCCTGCCGATTGTGGGGGAAGGCACCGCCTATTGCCGCCGCGGCATCCCGCTGCTGCCCCTGACCCAGGTGATGCCTTCAGGGGGATTTATCTATCAAGATTGGCGGCAGTTGTGGCGGGATCTGCGCGCTGGCTTGCTGGGCCTGACGGGGCGGCAACTGGCTTTGGTTCGCCGGGCGGCGGCTCAGGTCGAGCTGGTGCTGGCGGTGGGGGACATTGTGCCTTTGTTAATGGCCTGGTGGAGCGGCAGCCCCTACGTCTTCGTGGGCACAGCCAAGTCGGACTATTATTGGCGGGACGAACAAGGGCCCTACCGACGCGCTTGGCTGGGACAGCCGGTTTCCGATTACCTGCCCTGGGAGCGCTGGCTCATGGCCCGCAGGCGCTGTCGCGGCTCCTTCTTGCGAGATGAGCTGACGGCCACCGCTCTGCAAAAACGGGGCCTCCGGGCTTTCTACCTGGGCAACCCGATGATGGATGACCTGGAGCCGCGGGGAGAATTGCCTTTGGATCCCGACCGGCCCGCGGTGCTGCTGCTGCCGGGATCCCGCCCGCCGGAAGCCTACCGCAACTGGGCCTTGATGATGCAGGTGGTAGAGCAACTGCCGCCGGAAATCCAAGTTTACGCCGCCCTCAGCCCTAACCTGGAGCGGAACCCCCTTCAAGAGCGGATCCCTGCTCGACGCCGCGACCTGCTCCTGGTGTGGGGAGATTTTGGCACCTGTGCTCACCGGGCAACAGCGGTGCTGGCCATGGCGGGGACGGCCACGGAACAATGCGTGGGCCTAGGGAAGCCGGTGGTCACCCTGCCGGGGGAGGGGCCGCAATTTACCCCCCGCTTTGCCGAAGCTCAAACCCGTCTCCTGGGATCCGCAGTCCACCTCACTTCACCCCAGCAGGCCCCTGCCGTGCTCTGCCGGATTCTGAGCCGCCTGGCCAGCGATCCCGCTTACGCCGACCAACTGCGAGCCCACGGGCAGCGGCGTATGGGATCCCCTGGCGCTGCTCAGCGCATTGCCGCCCAGATTAAAGCCTGGCTCCCCAACCCCGCTGGCTAAGTCCGCCCCACCCTCTCCATCAAGTCGTCCAGCTCTGCGTAGTCCGGCAGCGCCGTGTCGATGGGCTGACCTTGGCGCAGCACCACCCGGTCGTGCTGGGGTCGGGAAAGCAGCTCGTCAAACCCCCGCCCCTTGAACAGCACCAAGTCTGCCGGCAGGCCCACCCCAATCGCCCCGGCCTCTACCAAGCCCATCATGCGGGCCGGGGTGGCAGTGATGGCCTGCGGCCAATCCCCATAGGGGGTGTCCAGGTGCAGGATGCGGGTGGACTCCCGAAACACTTCTAGGCCATCGTGATCTCCAAAGCCGTAGAAGGGATCCCGGCAGTTGTCGCTGGCGATCATCACCGGCACGCCCAAGGCTTTGAGCTCGTGCAGCAGCGTCACCCCCCGCCAGCGGGGCGTGTGGCCGGGGCGGCGGTCTTGCAAATAGAGATTGCACAGGGGCAGGCTGACCACGGCGATCCCCGCCTCCTTCACCAGGGCCATGGTCTGGTGGGCCACCTGCGGCGGCTGCACCGCCAAACTGCAGCAGTGGCCGCACACCACCTGGCCTGCAAACCCATGGCGCAGGGCTGCCGCTGCCACATGCCGCAACGTCAGGGATTCAGGGTCGTCTGTCTCATCGGTATGAAAATCCAGATCCAGCCCCCGCTCCTGGGCCAGGGCAAACACCCGCTCCAACTGCTTATCCAGCTCCGGCCCCATCGCCGCCACTCCGCCCAGGATCCCGCCCAGCTCCGCCACCTTGTCCGCCAGCTTCTCCCCTGCCGGTGTGAGAAAAACATCCAAGTAGGTCAGCGTCACCGCCTGCAGCTCTAGCCTGCCCGCCCACTCTCGGCGCAACTGGGCAAAGACTTCCCAGCTCACCTCGGCTTGAGGGCCCTCGCAAACCAGGTGGGTGCGCACCGCCTGGGATCCATGGGCGTAGCTGCAGCGCAGGCCAAAGTTGCAGCGGCGGTAGACATCCTGCCAAAGTTTTTCTCGCCTGCCGGCGTAGGCCCGCTCCATCTTGGCCCAGTCTTCCTGCTCGGCCCGGGTGGCCCCGGCAAAGGTGCCGTCGGGGTTGGGGCTGCGCGGCCACACGTGCCCTTTGTCCAGGTGGGTGTGGATATCGACAAAACAGGGCCACACCTGGCCCCGCCTTAGAGCTACACTCGGGATTCCCTGGGGCGGGATCCCTGTGGCCGCTCGGATATGGCCAATTCGCCCTTCCCTAATCTCCAGATCCAGCAGCACCAAGCCCTCTCGGTTGGGAACCGCCGCTGGCACCACATCCTTCAGCACCGAGATGGGAACTTGGGCATTCAGCAGCCAGTAGCGGGCAGCGCCAGGGATCTGCACAGTGGTACAGCAATTAGGCAAACTGGCCCACCACCTGCATGGCAAAGCTCAGCAAAATAAAGGCCAACCAGGGGGAGAAGTCCAGGCCGCCGATGGGGGGGATGAGGCCGCGGAAGAGGTTGAGATAGGGATCCGTGAGCTGGCTGAGCACCGACAGAATGGGGTTAGACCAGTTCAGTTGCGGGAACCAGCTCAGCAAAATCCGCACAATCAACAGCGCGTTGTAAATGACGATGAACTGGTAAAGGGAGCGAAACAGCAAAGACGCGGCACTGCCGTAGACCAGCCCCAGAGAGAGGCCGTCTGTCCAAGGGAGAGGGAGCAACAAAGGGCTGAGCATCATGGTTAGAAACAGCGAGGGAACAACTCTTCAACAACTTAAGCGCTGTCGGCAGAGGCAGACCTGATCCAGGAGAGCAACTCAGCCGAGAGGCGAGAACGCTGGCACTCCCCAGAGGAGAAAGCCAGTGCCGCCTCTAGTTTGGCATGGACAGGGGTCCCCTGCTTAAGGCTTTTCCTCGACAGCGCTAGAAGATATCTCCTTGACGAGCAGTTGTGCGCGGGTGGCCTGGATCGCCTCGTTCAACTCGGCAATCTTGGCTTCGAGGGTGCGGCGGGCCTGGGCAATCCGCTCTGTTTCCTGTTCCCACTCCCTCCAGTCGCCGGAGCTGGGCACAGCCGGCTCACCCGAGGCTCGGAGGCGCGGTCGTTCAGGAGGGACAGAGGTGCCGTTGAGACGGTCGGGATCCCGGCGCTGGCCTTCGGCGGATCCCTTGCTTAGTCGGGGGGCCAGCACAAAGGCGATCACCCCGCCGATGATCCCGCCCAACACAGCGCCGGCTACCACACCGGCAATGAAGTCGCCTTTCTGATCTGCCACGCTTTTGTCCAGCTCACCAAACTTAAGCTATCTTTTTCCGTTTTACCTTTCCTGTCCCACTCCCGCCAGCCAATTCGGCCAGGGCTGGGGAAGTCGCCAGGGGCTGAGCCGCTCCAGGTGGGCCTGCACCTGTTCCCTCAACTCGGCCAAAGTATGTTGCAGATCGCTGGTTGAGGGCAGGGATCCCAGTGCCGCCTGCCAGAGGTGAGTTGGAGACAAGTCGGGGCTGATCACATGCCACAGCCGCTGCAGCTCCTCAAAGTGAAGGCGGTCATCTTCCGTGAGAGAAAGCACCAACTGGCGGCGCAGTTCACGGGCCTCCTCCGACATCAGGTAGCGCAAACCCATGCGGGCGGTGGGTACCCAATCCAGCCCCCCATCGCTGCGGGCAATTTGGATCAGGTTCTCCAAGCGGTTCCAGCGGAACTTGCCATCTTTAATTAGCACTTGCAGCAGCCGCTGGCGAATGCGGGGCGATTCGTCCGTCAGCAGGCGCTTGGCCACATAGGGATAGGCCACGCCGACAATGCGAAACTGCGGATAGAGGCTGAGGGCCACCCCCTCTTGGGTAACCAAAGAGCGGATGACCAACGCAAAGTGGGAGGGCACCTGAAAGGGGTAGCGGTACATCAAATCGGAGAACTGGTCGGTGGCGGTTTTGAAGTTAAAGTTGCCCACCTCCTGGTTCAACACATCCGCCAACACCGTCTCCAAAGCAGGGATCAGCTCTTGACGGTTGACATCCGGCTGTAAAAAGCCCAAGTGAATAAAATCGTCGATCAAGGCGTCGTAGTCGCGATCCACCAGGTGAACCAGCGCGTCCACCAGGTACTCCTTCATTTCTTCGGTGAGCTGATCCATCATGCCAAAGTCGATGTAGGCCAGGCGGCCATCGGGGAGGGCAAACAGGTTGCCCGGATGGGGATCGGCGTGGAAAAAGCCGTATTCCAGCAACTGCTTCAGTCCGGCCACCACGCCGATGCGCACCAGTTGTTTCACCTCCAAGTTGGCCGCCCGAATGCGCTCCACATCGGTGAGCTTGATGCCGTCAATCCACTCCAGGGTCAACACCCGGCGGGTGCTGTAGGCCCAAAAGATGCGCGGCACATACACATCGGGATCGCCGCGAAAGTATTCGGCAAAGCGCTCGCAGTTCCGTCCCTCCTGCAGGTAGTCGATCTCCTCAAACAGCTTGCGACCAAACTCATCCACCACCGCCGTCAAGGTGTTGCCCAGGTTCAGGGGCAGCCAAGGCCCCAGCCAGGTGGAGGCCCAGCGGATGAGGTACAGATCCAGGCTCAGCCGCTCCCGCAGGTGGGGCCGTTGCACCTTCACCGCCACCCATTCGCCACTGTGCAGTTGCGCTTTGTAAACTTGGCCCAAGCTGGCGGCAGCCACCGGCTCGGGCGAGATCTGGGCGTAGATCTCGGTGATCGGACGGCCCAACTCTGACTCAATGCGGGCAAACGCCTCCTGGGAAGGAAAGCTGGGCAATTGATCCTGCAGCTTGGTGAGCTCTTCCAAGTAGTCTTTGCGCACCAAGTCCGGTCGCGTCGAGAGGGCCTGCCCCACCTTGATGAAGGTAGGCCCTAGGTCAGTGAGCAGCTTGCGCAACTGCTCTGCCCGCTGGGGCACTTTGCGATCGCCCTGTCCCCAAAGCTGATCCCAGCGTAGACAGAGAACAAACCAGAGGAGGGGCCAGAGAATGGCCAGCGCCCGACCCATCACCCGGAGCAGGCGCCAGCGGTAGTAACGAGTGATGAATTGCGGATCGTAAACTTCTAGGTCGGCAATGGAGGAAATCCTGTTAACCACGCTCAAGGGATCTCACAATCTGTTTTTAAAGCTCTTAATATCTATCGTAATCTATCGTAATGGCAAAAGCCTCTTGTTTTCTCTTATCTTGCTTAACAGCGCCTCCTCAGCGTTCGCCAGCCAGGTTCTCGGCCAAAGCCGGCTTCCCCCGATCAAATGACGGTGTTGTCCGGGATCACCGAGTCCTTGATGATGGTGACGATGCCGTTGCTGATCCAGATCCCTTCCTCTTCCCGCTGCGCTTCGCTGACGTGATCCTTGTTGAGGATGCGGACATTGCGCCCGATGCGGGCGTTTTTGTCCACGATGGCGTTGACGATGTGGGAGTTGGCGCCGATGCCCACCGGTGGGATCCCAGCCTCCAGCTTGGCCTGCCGCTCTTCTGCCGACTCGTAGTAATCGGCCCCCATGACCAGGGTATTCTCTACAATGGTATTGGCCTCCAGGCGGCTGCGAATGCCGATGATGGAATTGCGAATTTGAGCATTTTTGATGATGCAACCGTCGGCAATCATGGAGTTGACGATCTGGGAATCGAGGATTTTGTTGGGGGGCAAAAAGCGTGGGCGGGTGTAGATGGGCATTTCGCTGTCAAAGAAGCTGAAGGGAGGGTTGGGCTGCTGCACCAGCGCCAGGTTGGCTCGATAAAAAGCCTCGATGGTGCCGATGTCCTCCCAGTAGCCCTTGAACGGGTAGGCCTGCAGATGGTACTTGCCGATGGCTGACGGCAGCACCTCTTTGCCGAAGTCGGTGTGCTCCTTCACCTTCAGCATCTCGATGAGGGCCTCCCGCCTGAATACATAGATGCCCATCGAGGCGATGTAGGGCTTGGCTTTGGCCTCTTCCGGGCTGAGGCCGAGGGCTTGGGTATCCACCTGACAGGCTTTCAGCAGCTCCCCTTGCGGCTTTTCTTTGAAATCGACGATCCGTCCATCGGCGTCGATCTTGAGCAAGCCAAAACCCGAAGCCACTTTTTCTTCGCAGGGGAGCACCGCCAGCGTCACATCGGCTCCGGTTTGCCGGTGATAGTGAATAAAGGGGCGGTAGTCCATGCGGTAGAGGTGATCCCCCGATAGGATGAGGAAGTCCCGCGGCTTCCAGGAGTCCATCAGCCAGAGATATTGGCGCACAGCGTCGGCGGTGCCCTGAAACCAATCCGGGTTATCGGGCGTCTGTTGGGCCGCTAAAATATCCACAAAGCCGCCTGTGAAGGGAGACATGCGGTAGGTGTTGATGATGTGGCGGTTGAGGGAGGCGGAGTTGAACTGGGTGAGGACGTAGATTTTATCAATATCAGAATTGATGCAGTTGCTGACCGGGATGTCGATGAGGCGATACTTGCCTGCCAGAGGCACAGCAGGTTTAGCACGGCGCTTGGTCAGGGGATAAAGTCGGGTGCCACGCCCACCGCCCAGGATAATCGCCAGTACATCGCGCATGGTTGTCCTCCACCAGGCTACACCCAATAGCATAGACTGCTGCGGCGGCACCTGACCCAATCTGGCCAAGGGGAATCGGGAAATCGGAAGCGCCTGAAACAAACCCTGGGGAAGCTGATGGCACGCGTCCTGGCTTTTACCAACAACAAAGGGGGCACCGGCAAGTCCACCCTCTGCGTCCACGCGGCTCAGTTAACGGCTCAACGGGGCTACCGAGTTCTGCTCATCGATCTCACCTCCCAAGCCACCGCCAGCAGCCTTTACCTGGAAGAGGCCGGATCCCTGCCCCCCGAGGAAACGGTTTGGGCCAGCCTGCACCCGCAGTACCGACGTCCTTTGGAAGAGGTGATCTATTGCACCGACAAGGGGGTGGATGTGGCGCCCTCCCACAGCACCATGGCGGAAGTGGCGGCCCAACTGGCGGCTGCTGGCGACTCCGGGCAAGACCTGTTGCAGCATCAGCTCGCTCCCCTGCTGCCGGATTACGACTTTGTCTTTCTCGATACGCCAGGGGAACTGAACGCCCTCACCGCCAACGCCCTGCGGGCGGCCCGGCGCGTGTTGATCCCGACACGGCTCAACCGCGTCGACTTCTCTTGTACAGAGGTGACCCTGCGCTATGTCGAGTCCCTGAAGGGCGAGTTGAGCCAAGTCCGCGCCATCTTGACCATGCTGGACGACCGCTACTTGCCAGGGGGCATCTGGTCCGGATCCCATACCGGGCAATTGTATGTGCAAGCGCAACAGATTTTTGCGGATGTGCTTTCACCCGTTACCATTCCAGATAGCAGCGATTTGCGCACCGCTTTTGACTACGGCTTGACGGTCATGGACTATCGGCCTGGCTCGGTGGTGTGTCAGCGATTGGAGCAGTTTGTCGAACATGAGGTGCTCTTGTGACTGGATCGGACCGTAGCCTCTTTCCTTCTTCGGGAGAAACTTCCCGCACTCGGCGCAAGGCCAGTGCTAAAACCAGTTCAGAGCCCACCCCTGCAGAATCTACTCCCACGGGCGAGGAGCCGACAACGATGTCTTCTCAGTCTCCTACAGAACCAGCCCCAGAATCGCCGGACCTTGAAACCCTCAAAAGCCAACTGGCCGAAGCTCAACAACTTTTGCAGGACTACCAAAACAAAGTCTCTGCCCTGCAAGCTCAGCTACAGCAAGTCACTGCCCACCGCGACGAATTGCAGAAGGCGCTGGCCCAGTTACAGGCGGTGGCCGAGGAGCGGGCCAAGACCATTCAGGAACTGCAAAGCCGCCGAGGGCAAGTCGCACCTTTACCCAAGCCGCAACCCCAGCCTTCGCCTCTGCACGCGCAAAAGAAGATCATGAATCGGCCCATCTTTGACAACGTGTCGCCCACCGACGAAGATATGCCCCCCTACATGCTGGACTAGGCAGTTGGTACTAGTCTGGATTGCGCCGGAGGAAAGGAGGGTGTAGGGTTAGGGATCCCTGTCTGCTCGGTTGCCGTTCCGGTCTGCACGCTATGACTCCATCCCAGGCGAAGATGACTGTTTCTGGCGATGCCATTCCGCCCCACGGGGGCACCTTGGTCAACCGCATTGCCTCCCCTGAGCAGGCGCAGGAGCTGCGCTCCAAAGCTGAACACTGCCCCATCCTCCACCTCGACGAGCGGGCCCAGTCGGATCTGGAGATGATCGCCATCGGGGGCTTCAGCCCGCTCACCGGCTTCATGGGGCGGGAAGATTACCAGTCGGTTCTGGAGACGATGCACCTGGCCAACGGCCTGGCTTGGTCGCTGCCGGTAACGCTGCCGGTCTCTGCCGAGATAGCTGCCGATCTCAAGGAAGGGCAGACCATTGCCTTGGCCAATGCCGAGGGCAGGCTCTTGGGCCTGTTGGAATTGACCGAGAAGTTCACCTACGACAAAACCCGCGAAGCGCAGCAGGTCTACCGCACTACCGATGAGCAGCATCCGGGGGTGAAGGTGCTCTACCAACAGGGATCCGTCTATTTGGCCGGCCCTGTAACTCTCTTGCAGCGGGATCCCCATCCCCTTTTCCCGGCCTACCAGATCGACCCGGCCCAGTCGCGGCAACTGTTTCGGGAAAGAGGCTGGAAAACCATTGTCGGCTTTCAAACCCGCAACCCCATCCACCGCGCCCACGAGTACATTCAAAAGTGCGCTCTGGAAATCGTGGACGGGCTGTTTCTCCACCCGCTGGTGGGGGCCACCAAAAACGACGACATCCCCGCCGAGGTGCGCATGCGCTGCTACGAGGTGCTGATCGAAAAGTACTTCCCCAAGGAGCGGGTGATCCTGGCCATCAACCCTGCGGCCATGCGCTACGCCGGCCCGCGCGAGGCCATCTTCCACGCCCTCGTTCGCAAAAACTACGGCTGCACCCATTTTATTGTGGGCCGGGATCACGCCGGGGTGGGCAACTACTACGGCCCTTATGATGCCCAGCATATTTTCGATGAGTTCCGTCCCGAGGAACTGGGCATCATCCCCCTCAAGTTTGAACATGCCTTCTATTGCACCGTCACCGGCACCATGGCCACGGCCAAGACCAGCCCCAGCCAGCCCCACCAGCGCATCCACCTCTCGGGCACCAAGGTGCGGGAAATGCTGCGCCGCGGCGAGATCCCCCCGCCGGAGTTCTCCCGCCCCGAGGTAGCCCAACTGCTGGCCGAAGCTATGCGTGAGCGGGGACAGCCTGAGTAGGGGCAAAAAGAGCCTGCTCCAGCCCAGGCCCTCTGTGTTCTTGGGGAGTCGGCCAAGCTGA
Source organism: Synechococcus sp. RC10B2 (assembly GCF_047502635.1). Taxonomy (NCBI): domain Bacteria; kingdom Bacillati; phylum Cyanobacteriota; class Cyanophyceae; order Synechococcales; family Synechococcaceae; genus Synechococcus; species Synechococcus sp. RC10B2. The sequence continues at coordinate 40,360 of NZ_JANSHO010000044.1, read as the reverse complement.
AATAGGGCGCTGCCTCCTTGCCTAGGCTGACTCCGCTAGATTGATCGTTGGGTTGCGGTCGCAGAGCCCCCAGGTATCAGCTTAAAACCGGTTCTGTACATGGGCATCACCGGCCAGTCCTCTGGCGCAGCCTCAGGGATACCAAACCATAAACAAACCCACGCCCAAAAGCAGGGGAAGGATGCTGCTCTCCTAGGAAACTCTCGCCAGGAAGCCCTCCATGGGCAGCAACAGACCTCATCCCGCCTCAAAGCGGAGCTGGTCGGGATCCACATAATAGCAGCGGGCATTGTCAACACAGATCAACGCCCAGCCATTTTGGTCAACATCGACCAACGTATACTCGGATTGAGGGATGAAGTGGCCCTGGTGGTTGCGGGTCTCGCCTTTAACCCAAACGGTCTGACGGTTCATCTTCAAGTTCCTCCAATTTACAGTCAAAGAAAATCAAAAGCAGAACTCAATTTCAATGCAAGTCGATGCAAGAAGTGTCACACCAAACAGAAACCCTTGCATCTCCTCAAAGCCCAACAAATCCACAGGCTTGCGTGGGATGCAAGCTAACTCACAGCGGTGCCCGAATACCGTCTTGCGATTTGGTAAGAGAAGTCTAGCACCAACTCTATGAGAATATTGTTAAAAGTTGCGGATTAAGTTGACAAGCTCTAGATTTTCCTAAATTCTTGTTGCAAAATCGGGTTAAGCCTGCTTAACCTGCTTGGTCTACTTCAAATAGCCATTGGTGCATCTTGCTCAACTGAGGCCAATTGGGACGGCGGTTCCCTCCCTCTGCCAAGTTAGATTTGACCCCCTCGATCTGCTCGGGATCCCGCGCCAAGATTTGCTTGATGATCTCCACCTGCTGGCGTACCCCTGTTTTTTTCAGCTCCAGCATCGCCAAAGTCAAGTTCACCCGCGGCTGGGCGTCCACCGGGTCTAGCTTCACAGCAGTTTGGGCAGCTTTCAGGGCTTTTTCCGCTTGCCCCTCCAAAAGATAGAGCCAGGACAAGCAAGTCCAGGCTGCTGCCGCCTTCGGGGATCCCTTACAAATGGCCTCGAAGGAAGGGATCAGCGTCTTGGCCGCTTCCCCCGCCTCGTAGCGCCGGATCCCTTCCTGAAACAATTCTTCAATGGCTGCGCTCATCGTTCTCAACTCGGCATAATGACGTATTGACAAGTGCACTACTTTATGGGTGTAAGGCTGCTCTTGCCTGTTCGCTCATCTGTTGTAGCGCACCGGTGTCGGGGAGAGGGATCCCTTCTCCTTCCGCCAGCCAGAGCCAGTACTCGATGTTGCCGGCAGGGCCGGTGATGGGCGACCACGTATAGCCCTGCACCTGCCAGCCGCGGGCCACCGCCGCCTGCATTACTGTCTGCAGCACGCGGGCATGGACGGCCGGATCCCGCACTACCCCCCTTTTGCCCACCTGGCCTCGGCCCGCCTCAAACTGCGGCTTGACTAGCAGCAAGGCTTCCCGCGGCGAGCGCAACAGCTTCCACAGAGGATCCAACACCTTAGTCAGGGAAATAAAGGAGAGATCCACCACTGCCAGATCCGGCCAGTTGGGAGTGGGCACCTCGGTTCCGTAGAGATCGGCTGGCTGAAGATAGCGCAAGTTGGTTCGTTCCCTAAGGATTACCCGCGGGTCAGTTCGCAAAGACCAGGCCAATTGGCCATAGCCCACATCCACCCCATAGACCCGCTGCGCCCCTCGTTGCAGGAGGCAATCGGTGAAGCCCCCAGTGGAGATGCCAGCATCCAAACAGATGCGACCCTGGACTTGAATGGGAAAAGCTTGCAGTGCCCCCTGAAGCTTTTCTCCTCCTCGCGAGACAAAAGCAGACTTGGCCTGGATGTGGACTACAGGATCTCCGCTTACCCACGTCCCGGCTTTTTCCGCCCGTACTCCGTTGAGGAAGACTTCTCCCGCCAAGATAGCCCGCTGCGCCTGCTGGCGCGAAGAAAAATACCCTCGCTCCACCAGCCAGGTATCCAGGCGGACTCGATCGGCCATGCCCTAGCCACTGGCCTTCCACTCCATCAAGATAGACGACCGGGATCCCTTCTGTCAGCCGCGACTTAGCCAAAGCGCCCGCTCACATACTCTTCCGTCTCGCGGTTGGCGGGAGAGTTGAAGATCTTCTCGGTGCGGTCAAACTCTACCATTCGTCCGTAGCGGATCCCTCTCTCGTCAAGTTCAGTGTTGAAGAAGGCAGTGAAGTCGGACACGCGAGCTGCCTGCTGCATGTTGTGGGTGACGATGATGATCGTGTAGCGACGGCCCAATTCCTTAAGCAGCTCCTCAATGCGCAGCGTAGAAATAGGATCCAGCGAGGCGCAAGGCTCGTCCATTAGAATTACCTCCGGCTGAATGGCCAGGGTGCGGGCAATGCAGAGGCGCTGCTGTTGTCCACCGGAGAGGGAAAGGGCGCTCATCCTCAACTTATCTTTCACCTCATCCCAGAGAACGGCCTGGCGCAGTGCCCGCTCCACGAGCTCGTCCAGATCCCCCTGGTAGCCATTAATCCGGGGCCCAAAGGCAATGTTGTCGTAGACGGATTTGGGGAAGGGGTTGGGCTTCTGAAACACTAGGCCAACCCGCCGCCGCACCTCAGAGGGATCCACATCCGGGTCGTAGATGTTTTTCCCGTGGAAGATAACGGAGCCTTCTACCCTTGCCCCTGGGATTAAGTCATTCATGCGGTTGAAGCAGCGCAAAATAGTGCTCTTGCCGCAACCTGAGGGTCCAATAAAGGCTGTGATGTGATTTTTCGGGATCTTCAGGGAAACCTGCTTAACCGCCAGGTGGGAGCCGTAGTAGACGCTCAGATCCCGCGTCTCTAGTTCAACCTCCAACCGGGTGGGTTGCTTAGGAGAGCCCGACTTGTCAGAGAGTGGAGAGCGCATAGGCGTGTTGAAAAGAAGATAACGTTGCTGCAAGGCTTAGATAGTGATGGCTTCTTGGCGACGACTCACAAGGAGCCGGAAACTGACGGTGGTAATCAGGACCAAAATCACCAGAGCCAAAGCCCCTCCCCAGGCAAGCTTCTGCTGGTTTTCAAAGGGGACAAGGGCAAAGTTGTAGATCAACACAGCCAGCGAGGCCACTGGCTTCAACAAACCGCTGGGCCAGAGAAAGCTAAACAAAGCCGTGAAGATCAGGGGCGCCGTCTCACCTGCAGCGCGGGCAATGGCCAACGTCACCCCCGTCAGGATCACCGGCAGAGCCGCTGGCAACACCACGCGAAACACCGTCTGCACTCGCGAAGCCCCCAACGCATAGGCAGCAGCCCGCGTATCGGCCGGCACCAGGCGCAGCGCCTCTTCACTGGACAAAATGATGATAGGCAGGGTCAGCACCGATAGAGCCATCCCGCCGGCAAGGGCCGAGAAGGTTTTGGAGGAAAGCACCAGCACCCCATAGGCAAACACCCCGGCAATGATGGAGGGAACCCCCGTCAACACCTTGATAACGAAGCGCAGAAAGGAGGCCGTGGGGCTGTTTTTGCCAAACTCCGAGAGATAGATGGCTGCGAATAGACCAATGGGGAATGTGATGGAGATAGCAATCGACACCACAATAATCGTCCCCAGCACCGCATTGCCAAATCCGCCCACCTGATCGCCCGGAGGAGGGGGAAGCTGGGTCAGCGTCTGCCAGTTCAGGCGCTCGATGCCCCTGGTGAAAACGTAGTAGAGGATGAGAGCCAGCACAAAAATGGCGAAGATGCTGGAGATAGTTGTCAGCGCTGTCATTCCTACATCCAAGAAGATGCGCTGCCAGGGCTTCGCTCTGCGCTTAAACAAATTGCCTTGCTCTACCGCCTGCACTTGCGCCGTCATGTTCCTCTACTCCCACGAAGCTGTTAGCGCAAACTTGACACGGCGTATCATCAGCTCCGCCGCAATGTTAACCACCAGAGTGATGGCTAACAGAATCAAGGCCAAATACATAAGTGCTGCAACCTGCTCGGGGCCCGCTTCCGCAAACTCGTTGGCCAATAGGGCTGGGATGTTGCTGGCAGGAGCCAGAAGCGAGATGCTAATGCCGCGGGCATTCCCAATCAGCATCGCTACTGCCATCGTCTCCCCCATGGCGCGTCCCAAACCCAAAACCACCGCTCCCAGGAGGCCGCCAATTGCTGCCGGCAGCACGACACCAAAGATGGCTTCCCAGCGAGTGGCTCCCATCGCATAGGCAGCCGCCCGCAACTCTGGCGGAACGGACACCAGCATTTCCCTGGCGATGGCAGTAATGATGGGGATGATCATGATCCCCAAGACAACCCCCGATGTCAACATCCCAGGCCCTACTGGTGGTGTGCTGAAAATGGGCAGCCAGTTGAAGTGCTGGAACAAAAACATCTGTATAGGGCGGAAGAAGGGGATGAAGATAAACAACCCCCAAATGCCGTAGACCACACTGGGAATGGCTGCCAGCAGCTCCACCACGATGATCAAGGCTGTGCGCAAAGGCTTGGGCAAAAAGTCCTCGCTCAAAAAGATGGAGATGCCAAAGCTTAAGGGAACGCCCACGATCAGAGCAATCAGAGAAGTTACCAGCGTGCCGTAGATCTGGGGCCAAGCACTGTAAATGTCCTCAACAGGATCCCAGGTGGTGCCCCAGAAAAAGCCCAGCCCGAACTTCCGAATGGCAGGTAGCGCCTGAATCCCAATCTCCAGGGCAATCCACAACAGTAGGAAAGCCGAGAAAAAGACGGCGATCCGCGTTGCCCAAATGAATAGCCAGTCGCGCCGGCGCTGGAAGACGGGCCGGGGCCGAAATAGAGAACTGCTCTCCGAAAAGGTAGTGGTCATCTGCTGGGTAGGGGTAGTGGTCATCTGCTGGGTAGGGGGTACAAACCTCTACGGAGTGATTTTTTCCAGGGCAGCCAGAGCTTTCTTCCGCGTTTCCTCCGGCAAAGGCACATAGCCCAGCGGCTCCGCAAAGGATTGCCCTTCGGTGAGGCCGTAGCGAAGAAACTCTTTGACAGCCTTGGAGGTTTCAGCTTTGGGGTAGGCTTGGTAAGCCAAGATCCACGTGTAGCCCACAATGGGGTAGGAGTCTTCCCCTTCGGGATCTGGGTCAACCCCCAGCAGCCGCTCGTCGAGCTTGATTCTCGCCAGCGCTGCCTGCTCCGTCTCAACTTTGGGGACGACGAACTTGCCTGCCCGGTTTTCCAGGCGAGCGAAATTTAGGTTGTTGAGCTTAGCAAAGCCGTACTCCACATAGCCGATTGAGCCAGGAATCTGCTTGATTTGTTCAGAAACGCCTTCGTTACCGCGAGCTCCCACGCCAGTTGGCCAGTTCACGGAAGAGCCACGGCCCACTTTTTGCCGCCATTCGGGGCTAATGGCGCTGAGGTGGGTGGTAAAGATGTCGGTGGTGCCACTGCCATCAGAGCGGTGCACAACAGTAATCGGCAGATCTGGGAGAGTCACGCCTGGGTTAAGGCCAGCCAGCAGCGGATCGTTCCATTTCTTGATCTTGCCCAGGAAGATATTGGCCAGCGCCAGGCGAGAGAGGCGAAGTTCAGGACCTACGCCGGGGACGTTATAGGCTGCCACCAATGCCCCGCCCACCATAGGCACGGCCACCATGCCCTTGGGAGGGTTGGCTTCACCCTCAATCTTGCTAATCTCCTCAGGACGCGGCACGCTATCACTGGCGCCGAAGTCGACAGTGCGGGCCACAAATTGCTGACGGCCAGCGCCGCTCCCCACCGATTGGTAGTTGACTTGGATGTTGGGGTTTTTCTTGCCAAATTCTTGGGCCCACGTTTGGTAGAGGGGGGCCGGGAAGGTAGCTCCAGCGCCGTTGATGGTTATCGTCTTCTGCTGGGCAAACACTCGCTGCCAGCCGGCCTGACTTGCCGCAAAACCAGCAGCAACTGCCGACAAGGACTTAAGGAAAGAACGACGACCCAAGGAATGCGACATCGACATACAGAGATCTCTCCACTGAAGAGCGTGTCCTAGCCCAGGTCAAAAAGCTGCAACTGTGAAACCTAACTCCAAGAGTTCAGTCCACCGGGCCGAAGAAAGCACAGGATCTCGTTGAGACCCCAGCCCTTGCAACTCAGTCGCTAATCGGTCGCTAAGTGTAACGTAAGGTCAACCCTTTTTGGGTCAACAAGAGGTTAAATTCAGGTTATTTCTAGGTTATTTCTAGGCCCAGCAGCCGAGGTCGCGACTGTCGGGCTTAATCAGGGTAGAGACCCCAGGGGGAGGCTGGGGCTGGGCTGACATTGGTCGGGGGAATGCCTAGAATAGAGGTCTGTCAAGAGAGTGGGTGCCTTCCTCCTATGGCAAAAGATGTGCAGGTGATGCTGCGCCAGGCGGTTCCTGGGCTCGGCAAGCCGGGAGAGGTGGTGAGTGTCAGGCCGGGCTATGCCCGCAACTACCTTTTCCCGCGGCAGATGGCGGTGCGGCTTACGCCTGGACTTCTCAAGGAGCAGCAGATGCGGCGGGAGCAGGAAGCAGCCCGCAAGCTGGCTGAGAAGCAACAGGCGGAAAACTACAAGAAGGCTTTGGAGACGATTGGCCGTTTTGTCATCCGCAAGAAGGTGGGCGAAAAAGACCTGCTCTTTGGACAGGTAACTGCCAGCGATATTGCCGAGGTGGTGCTGGCTACCAGTGGCCTCGATATCGACCGCCGCAATGTCCTACTCGATGAGGAGATCAAGAAAACTGGGGTCTACCTGGTGCAGGTGAAGTTACACCCCGAGGTTACCGCTACGCTGCGCATTCAGGTCACGCCTGAGTAGAAAAGAGGTTCTGGTTCAGACGGCTATGCCCACTTGGCCCGCTGCGCTAGGGTGTGCAGCCTAGCAGTCGGAGAGCGGGGGAGAGCTTGGTTTTTCTACCCTGGCTGGTGGTGATTAGCGATTACGACCTGAGCGGTGGGGATCGGCTTCCGCCTCAGAACATCGAAGCTGAGGAGGAGATCTTGGGCGGCATCCTCCTTGACCCTGAGGCGATGGCGCGGGTGGCGGGGCTCTTGCGGCCTGAGATGTTCTACCTCTCCGCCCACCAGGAGATCTACCGGGCTGCTCTGCAGTTGTACAGCCAGGGCCAGCCCACTGACCTGACCACTGTTTCTGCCTGGTTGGCAGATCACCAGCTCTTGGAGCGGGTGGGAGGAACGGCGGCAATTCGCCGCCTAGTGGAGCAGACGGTTAGCAGTGTCAACATTGACCAGTATGCCCGTCTGGTGGTGGACAAATACATGCGCCGCCGGCTGATTCAAGTCAGCAACACCTTGGCGCGTCTGGCCTACGACACTAGCCAGCCTCTCCCTCAGCTCCTGGATCGAGCCGAGCAAGAGGTGTTCAGCCTCACCCAGGAACGGGTGCAGCGCAGCCTTGTTCCAGCCTCGGAAGTTTTGGTAAACATCTTCTCAGAGTTGGAGGAGAGGTTCCAGAGCGGGGCTCAGATCCCTGGGATCCCGACCAAATTCATTGACCTCGACAACCTGACCCAGGGCTTGCAGCGGTCGGATTTGGTCATCCTAGCCGGCCGTCCCTCGATGGGAAAGACCAGCCTGGCTCTTAACATTGCCCAAAATGTGGCTGCCTACGTCAAGCAACCGGTGGCCATCTTCAGCCTGGAGATGTCGCGGGAGCAACTGGTGCAGCGGCTCTTGGCCAGCGAGGCGCGCATTGATAGTAGCCGTCTGCGATCCGGGCGCATCAGCGAGAATGAGTGGCAACGCCTGGGGCAGGCGATTGGCTTTTTGTCGCAACTGCCTTTGTTTATCGACGACACGCCCAACTGCACGGTTACAGAAATTCGCTCTAAGGCGCGGCGTCTGCAGGTGGAGCAAGGAGGGACGTTGGGGTTGGTGTTGATCGACTACTTGCAGCTAATCCAGGGATCTGAGTCCGACAACCGGGTGCAGGAATTGTCGCGCATTACCCGCGGCCTCAAGGCGCTAGCCAAAGAGCTGATGGTGCCGGTGCTGGTGCTATCTCAGCTCAGCCGGGCAGTGGAGTCGCGCTCAGACAAGCGTCCGCAACTGGCAGATTTGCGGGAGTCGGGTTGTCTAGCCGGCGATACCCGCGTGAGGGACGTGGATCGCGGCAAGATCTGGCGGCTGGAGCAACTGGCAGCCCTGCCGCCTTCAGCAGAACTGCCGCGCCTGCTTAGCCTCAATGGGCGCGGGCGGCTGGTGCCCCAACAGCCAGTGAGGGTATTTTGCAGTGGGCGGCAGCCCACATGTCTTCTAAAAACCCGCCTCAACTTTTCCATTCGTGCCACTGGCAACCACCCTTTCCTAACTCGGGACGGCTGGAAAACCCTCGACGAGCTGCAACTGGAGGAGGAGGTGGCGGTGGTGGTGCAGGAGGGGTTGATCTGGGATCCCGTCGTCTTCATTAGCGAGCCGGGGGAGCCGCAACCGGTTTACGACATCGAGATGCCCCGCCACCACAACTTTGTGGCCAACGGCCTGCTGGTGCACAACAGCATCGAGCAGGATGCCGACGTGGTGATGATGATCTACCGGCCCGAGTACTACGATCCCAACACCAGCGATCGCGGAATTGCGGAGGTAATTGTTGCCAAACATCGCAACGGCCCCACGGGCACGGTGCGCCTTTTGTTTGAAAGCCAGTACACCCAGTTTCGCAACTTGGCGGATCCCTATCGGTGAGCGAAAGCCGCAGCAGAAAAAGCCGCAGCAGAAGTAGATCGGGACTCCTTTCAAGGACAGGTCCGGGGTGCGAGGTGTTAGCCTGAGATTGCCCCCCTAGGGCAGGTTGCTGTTGCTGGCTACCTCCCTCTGCCTAAAGCCATATGTTCAAAAGCCTGTTGATCGCCACCGATTGCCGCGATGGACTGCAGCGTTTTGGCAAATGCCTAGAAGAGCTTTACCTGAATGGGATTGAGCGCGTTGCTTTTGTGCATAGCGTTGCTCGGCAGGACGACGACATTGGCCTTCCCGAAGACCTCACCCCCAAAGTGCAGGCGCAACAGGCTCGCTTACAAGAGGTGTTGAGCGCCGTTCCTGCAGGGCTGGAAGTCAAAGTCTTGGTGCAGGCGGGCAAGGCGGTGGATCTGATTTTAAGAGGGATCCAAACCTGCAGCTCCGACTTGCTAATCACAGGCATGGGGATCCACAATCTGCTCACCGAAAAACTGTTTGGAAGCACCACCTTGGAGCTGCTGCCGAAGCTGACCATCCCGGTAATGGTGATGCGTCCGCAACTCATCGCCGCCTTTACTCTGGAAGAATTGCGCCTGCGCAGCCGCCACCTATTTCGCTCCCTCCTAGTGCCTTTTGACTTTGAGGAGCCCCGCCGGCAGCTCCTCAGCCGTCTTGGCCAACTGCTGCCAGGAACTTCCCAGTGTCAGGCCATTACGCTGCTCTATGTGGTGGATCCCAGCGCCCGCCGCAACCAGGGATCGCCGGCAGAAGAGCTCAAGCGCAGGGCCGAGGCCGACTTGGCCCGGTTAGTCGAACCGCTGGTCGAGCAGGTAAAACCGGTGCAGTTGCGGGCCTTGGTGCGGGTGGGATCCCCGCTTCAGGAAATCCTGGCCACCGCTGCTGAGGAGGACATGACCGCCATTGCCACCGCCTCCCCACGGGTGGGGACCTTTTGGGAGTGGTCAATCCGTAGCCTCACCGGCGAGATTCTACGGCAAAGTTGGCATCCGGTGTTGTTTTTCCCGCGCGGTTCCTTAGCGTAGTAGAGCTGCCCAACCCCCCTTCTATGCCGCTTGACCAAACCTTGAAGGAACTGTTCCAGGCGGTGGCTCAGGGGAAGCTCTCCCCCGAGCAGGCCCTGCAAGCCTGTCGCTTCCTGCCTTTTGAGGCGGTAGGAGACTTCGCCCGTGTGGATCACCATCGCCTTCTGCGCACCGGCTTTCCCGAAGCCGTGTGGGGGCCGGGCAAAACTCCTGAGCAGATTGCCCAGATTCTGGAGCGGCTGCACCGCCAGGGATCCCTAGCTTTGGCCACCCGCGTCGATCCCTCGGTCTATGCCCAAGTTCGCTGCCGCTTGCCCCAGGCCCAGTATTCTCCTGTAGCGCGCTTGTGCTGGATCCCTCCCCAAAAGGTGCATAGCTATCCCGGCCAGATTAGCGTGATCTCCGCTGGCACTGCCGACGTGCCGGTGGCTGAAGAGGCCGCTCTCACCGCCGAGCTCTCCGGGTTTCAGGTCAACCGCCTCTGGGATGTGGGAGTGGCCGGGATCCATCGCCTGCTGCACCACCGCGCCGCTCTGGAAGCCGATGTGCTGATCGTGGTGGCGGGCATGGAGGGAGCCTTGGCCAGCGTGGTGGCGGGCCTGGCAGACTGTCCGGTAATCGCTGTGCCCACCAGCGTTGGCTACGGGGCCAGCTTCCAGGGCTTGGCTGCCCTACTGACCATGCTCAACTCCTGTGCTCCTGGGGTGGGGGTAGTGAACATCGACAACGGCTTTGGGGCTGCGATTCTGGCCGGCCAGATCCTGCGCTGTGGCCAGCGGCTGGCGTCGCGATTGCCCTCGCCTGCATCCCCTGGAGAGGGAGAAGGTTAAGAAATGTAAAACAATCCTAAGCCAGACAGGCTATACTCAGGCCATGGCTAGGCCGGGATTTTGGCTGTCTCCGCTGGGAGGTTGTTTCCAAGAATTGAGGGGTGGGTTCTTTCCTCAGGTATCATTCTTGGGGCGCTCCCTAACGACCATAAAAACGACCATAAAAATGAAAGCAAATGAAAGGAGTTGTCGATTATAGGATAGCAGTCTGGGGTTGGCTGCACTGAACGAACGATTTTTTAGCCGGGGTACATGAAGCTTGCTGCTATGTCCATCGAGGCAATAAATACCGCTGTGGCTCTTGTTCAGGGGATCGTTCAGTCCTTCACTTGGACGGATCTCTTTTTGGTGGTGGCTCTGGTGTTTTTGGAAGCAGCCCTCTCTGCTGATAACGCCGTCGCCCTAGCTGCTTTGGTCAAGCATTTGCCCACCCCCCAGCAACAGAACCGGGCTTTGCGCTGGGGCATCATTGGCGCCTATGGTTTTCGCATCGCCATTGTGTTTGCAGCGGTTTGGCTGGTGGAGTATCCGCCCGCTCAGTTTCTTGGGGCCTGTTACTTGCTCTGGCTGGCCTGGCAGCATTTTCGCGGGGAAGAAGAAGGACCCGAGCAAGACATCACTCGCCAGGCCAATTTTTGGCAAACTCTGGTGATGGTAGAGCTGACGGATCTAGTCTTTTCTTTCGACAGCATCGCCGCTTCGGTGGGCGTCTCCCGCAAGGCTTGGGTGATCATCCTCGGCGGCATTCTCGGCATCACCCTGATGCGCTACATGGCCTCTTTGTTCTTGCGCTGGCTGGATGAGTTTTCCCGCCTGGAAGATGCTGCCTTTGCCATCATCGCCCTGGTGGGAAGCCTCATGCTGCTGGAGGTGTTTTTCCCCCAAATTGAGCTCCCGGAATGGGGGATGGTGCTGGCTGTGCTGCCTTTGTTTGTCTGGGGCTTTTCGCAGCGCCGCAGTCCTTCTCCTCCAGCCGTGGCCCAGCCAGATTCGACTCTGCCCAGTTCGACGGAAGGGATCCCTGCCGGCTTAGCCGCTCTTGCTGAGGTTGAGTCTGCCGCTGAGCTGGACTAAGGGAGCCCAGGGAGGAATTTCGGATCCCTGGGGCCGGTGAACGCCGGCAGGTTGTTCGGGCAACGGGAGGGCCTTGTAGACTAGTAGTGGAGGCAAGCCACCGGAGGAAGGTATCCTGATTCCGCAGTTTTGCCAGAAGTGGTGGGCAAAGTGCTGCCAGCAAGCCACTGCCACAAGCAGGGACAGCCAGCAGAAGCCGCCAGCAGGGGTAGAGAATGGTCAACCTCAGCCCCTTTCCTCTCCAGCCAAGGTAAACGATCCGATCCCTCTGGTAGAGCTGCGGCAGGTCTGCAAGCGCTTTGGGTCTACGGTGGTGCTGGATGGGATTGACCTCAAGGTGTACCGGGGCGATGCCCTAGGAGTGGTGGGGCCTTCCGGCACCGGCAAATCGACCTTGCTGCGCATTATTGCCGGCCTGACGGAGCCGGAGGCTGGCGAGGTGCTCTGGTGTGGGATCCCGCTGCCGGAAATTCAGGCCGGCCATCAGACTCCCCCCCTGCGGGTAGGCATGGTATTCCAGCAAGCGGCCCTCTTCGACTCCCTGACGGTGGAAGAAAACGTCGGTTTTTTGCTCTATGAGCACTCGCGGCTGCCGCGGGCACGCATTCGGGAGCTGGTGGCGGCCAAGCTGGAGGCGGTGGGGCTGGCGGGCAAGGAGCACAGCCTGCCGGAGGAGCTTTCTGGGGGGATGCGCAAGCGGGCCAGCTTCGCCCGCGCCATCATGGAGGATCCGTCGCTGCCCCAGGACGAGCCGCAACTGCTGCTCTACGACGAGCCCACAGCAGGCTTGGATCCCATTGCTTCCACCGTGATCGAAGATCTCATCCGGGATCTGCAGCGCGTGAAAAAAGCTTGCGAGAGCTACATTGTGGTGACCCACCAGCACAGCACCATCTACCGCGCCACCGACCGGATTGTGCTCTTGGCCCAGGGGCGGGTGCAGTGGGAGGGATCCGTGCAAGAGATCGAAACGTGCGACAACCCCTTTGTGCGGCAATTTTTCAGCGGTAGCGTAGAAGGGCCAATTCAAGTGGCAGGGCAGGTGTGATGCGTTCGCGAGCAATCCGAGAAGGGGCGGTGGGCCTGTTGATCTTGGCGGGGGCACTGGGCTTTGCCGGGCTGTTTTTGTGGATCTACAACTTGCGCTTCGGCAGCCGCGGCTTTCGGTTCACCGTCACCTATCCCAATGTGGCCGGCCTGGCGGAAGGCTCCAGCGTGCGGCTGCGGGGAGTAGCTGTGGGCCGGGTGGAGCGCATCCTGCCCCAGGCAGCCCAGGTGGAGGTGCAGGTGGCTATCGACCAGCCGCTGGTCATCCCGCGCGACGCCCTGTTTGTTACCACCCAGACGGGGCTGGTGGGGGAGACGGTGATGGATATCCTGCCGCAGGCGGCTGTGCAGCTAACAGGATCTCCCTTGGCAGCCGATTGCGACCGCAGCCAGATCATCTGCGATGGGGATAGGGTGGAGGGCGAGCCGGGCGTGGGTTTCGGCCAGTTGCTGGTTCAGGTGGATCGGCTGGTGACGCGCATCAACAACGATGAGTTCTTCGATACCCTCAACGCCACCTTAGAAGGGATCACCCGTGTTGCCAACAGCGTGGCCGACCTCTCGGAAACTGTGGAGAAGCAGGTGGCAGCCCTGCGCACCGAAGATCTGGACTTGTCGCAATTTACCTCGGCTGCTGTGGCTATCCAAGACGCGGCTGGAGCTGTGAGGGAAACGGCCCGCAGTTTTCAAGCGGCTGCCGATCGGTTCACCGTTCTGGTGGAACAGAACCGCACCTCCCTCCAGGCTGCCCTGGAAAACATCCAGCAGGTGAGCGCTGATCTGCAAGCCATGTCGAGCGCGGTTCGCCCGCTGCTTACCGATCCGCAACTGCAGGCGGATGTGCGCCAGATCCTGGCCGAGGTGCGAGCGGCGGCGGAGAACGTGTCCCAAGCTACCGACGATCTGCGGCAGCTTGCCGCCAGCCTCAACGATCCGGGCACCCTGGCGACCTTGCGCCAAACTCTGGACTCGGCCCGCATCACCTTTCAAAACGCGCAAAAGATCACTGCCGATATCGACGAGCTGACCGGGGATCCCCAGTTTCGTCGCGCTCTCCGGGAACTGGTGTTGGGGCTGAGCAACTTGGTCTCCAGCGCCCCTTCCAACAACGGGATTCAGCCCGCTGCCGTCCAAGTCGCGCCCGTTTCTTTTACCCTCGCCCCTATGGGGCAGCAGCCGGTTCCCCAAGAGGAAGCCAAGATCCCTGCCGAGATCCGCTCCCCTAGCAGCGGCAAAAGCCATTGAAGGGATCCCGAAGCTGGGGTAGGCTTTGCGGGTATAGGACGCCGCGCCGTCGACCAGGGTTGAGGTGTGAGGAATGTGTGGCATTGTCGGCTATGTGGGCTTTCAGTGGGCTGCCCCCATTCTGGTGGAGGGCCTACGCACCTTGGAGTATCGCGGCTATGACTCCGCAGGCATTGCCACCGTGGATCCAGAAGAAGGCTTGAGGATCGTGCGGGCCACCGGCAAGCTGCACAACCTGGTGGTGAAACTCACTACAAACATGCCCACAGCCAGGGTGGGGATTGGGCATACCCGCTGGGCCACTCACGGCGGCATTAGCGAAGAAAATGCCCACCCCCACTGCGACGTCCAGGGGCGCGTCGTGGTTATTCAAAACGGCATTGTGGAGAACTACCTGGAGCTGAAGGAGCACCTGCTGCAGCGCGGGATCCCTTTTCGCTCCCAAACCGATACCGAGGTGATCGCCCACCTGCTGGGCCTGTACACGGAGGAGCTGGGCTGCTTTGAGGCAGCTTTTGCCAAAGTCATGGGACAACTGCGGGGAGGCAATGCCGTGGTGGCCTTGGATCGGGAGGCGCCGGATCGTCTGATTGCCGCCCGCCTGGGCAATGCCGGGGCTGTGGTGATTGGCGAAGGGGAAGGGGAAAATTTTGTGGCCTCGGATCTGCCCGCCATCGTCCGCCACACCCGCAGGGTGGTGTTTCTGGAAGATGGGGAGATGGCCATCCTCACCGACTCCAGCGTGCGCTACCTGCGCATTACCGGCGAAGAGCTGCGCAAGACTCCCATCACCGTAGCCTGGGATCCCGTCTCGGCGGCCAAGGGGGGCTACAAGCACTTCATGCAAAAGGAGATCTACGAGCAGCCGCGCACCATCACCGAGACGCTGCGGGGGCGGGTGGATCTGGAAGCAGGCCGGGTGAACTTGGAGGGGCTGGCCCTGGCAGAAGCGCAACTGGCCCAGGTGGAGCAGATCCACGCTGTGGCCTGCGGCACTGCCTGGCACGCCTGCCTGGTGCTCAAGTACTTCATTGAGAGCCTGGCCCGCACCCCGGTGCAGGTGGACTATGCTTCCGAGTTTCGCTACCGCCAGCCGGTGCTGCGTCCCCACAGCCTGCTTTTGGCTCTTACTCAATCCGGGGAGACGGTGGATACGCTGGCAGCCATGAGCGAGGCCCGCAGCCAAGGGATCCCCACCCTGGCCATCGTCAACGCCATCGGATCCCAGGCCACTCGTCTGGCGGATGCCGGGGTGATCTACATCCACGCCGGGCCGGAGATCGCCGTCGCCTCCACCAAGGTGTTTACCGGCATGCTGGTGGCAGGATACCTGCTGGCCCTGCAACTGGCCCAGGCCAAAGGGATCCTCAGCCCGGCCCAGATCCGATCCCACCTGCAAGCTTTAATCGAGCTGCCGGGCAAGATCAGCCTGTTGTTGAAAGACGCCGCCCTCTACGAGCAGTTGGCGGAGCAGTACCACCACGTCACCGACATGCTCTACCTGGGCCGCTGGGTCAACGCCCCCATAGCCCTGGAGGGGGCCTTAAAAATGAAAGAGGTCAGCTACATCCACGCCGAGGGCTACCCAGCAGGGGAGATGAAGCATGGCCCCATTGCCCTCATCGACGAGCGCATGCCGGTGGTGTGTATTGCCACCCGCGATCCCGTCTACGAAAAAATGCTCTCCAACATCGAGCAGGTGCGGGCGCGGGGCGGGCGAGTCATTGCCCTGATCAATCCGGAAGATACCCAGGTCCGGGAAAAAGCCGACCACGTCATCGAGGTGCCCAGCACCACACCTCTGCTGTCGGCGGTTTTGAACGTCATCCCCCTGCAGCTGTTTGCCTACGCCATGGCGCTGCGCCGCGGGGCCGATGTGGATCAGCCCCGCAACCTGGCCAAGTCGGTAACCGTCGAGTAGCGTCTGCCAACCTTGTCACCGCCGGCCTCTGGCTTTTGCAAAATCGGGCAGATCACGTCCTCCTGGGCCGTCGGTTCCGCTGGGATCCGCCAATCGGAAAGGAGGCTTTCAATTTGGCCTTTTAGAGTTTGCAATTCGGCCATGCGCTCTTCGATTTGCCACAGCTTCTCCTGCAGGTGTTGGCGGATTTCTGGGCAGGGCTGCTCCCCCCGGTCGTACAACTGCAGGATCTGGCGAATTTCCTCCAAGCTCAGGCCCAGGCTTTGGCAGCGGCGAATGAAAGCCAGCCGCCCCAGCACTGCCGGATGGAAGAGGCGATAGCTGGACTCCGACCGCTGCACCGTTGGCTTCAGCAGGCCCAGCGACTCGTAGTAGCGCACCGTGCGCACCGGCAACCCCGCCGCCGCCGCCACCTGGCTAATTCTCAAGCTGCCCAATGCGCCATCGGCAACTGCAGGACTGAACATAGCACCACCAGCTCCCCAAGAGCTTCAGCTTAACAAAGCCAGCCCCGCAGCCGGATCCCCTGCCAAGAAAAGCGGGGATCCCTCAGCTTTTGTGGCCCATCTCGGCGGCTTGGATCAAGGCCCTGGCCCGCTGTTGATCCAACTTGGCCTGCAGGCGCTCTTGCTTGTCGCTGCTGGTGTTCAAAACTTGGCTCGCTTTGTCCAAGAGGGCCTGAGCTGCGGCCTTATCCACTTTTTCTCCCCGCTCGGCGCGGTTGACCAGAACGGTTACCTCGTTATTTTCCACTTCCGCAAACCCGCCCATCACGGCAATGGCCGACCACTTGCCACCGGCCTTGACCCGCATCACGCCGTTGCCGATGGCCGTCAAGAGAGGGGCGTGGTTGGTGAGGATGCCCAACTGACCTGAGGTAGCCGGGAGGATCACTTCCTCGGCGGGGGCATCCCAAACCGTGCGGTCGGGGGTGATCACGCGAACCATCAGCGTCACAGCAGGTCTCCTGAAGGGTTGAGCTTGGCACTTCTATCCTACCGGATCGCGGTTGCTCTCGGTTCTGCCCCTCTGCGTGGCGAGACTTAACCTGGGCATAACCTCTCCTTTACTTCCGTCGAAGAGGCAAGCGGTAAGGTGTTGTCGGGAACACTTGTCCTCTACCCCAACTCAGCCGCGAAGCCAACCCCATGCTGTTATTGGTAGGGGAAAGCCCAACGACCAGTGTGCCCAGTTTGCCCTAGCGGAGCTAGCCTATGCCTGAAACGATGCCCGGCCATTTTGCTGCCGGCCTGCCTACACGGGAGCGGCAATTGCTAGAAGACCTCTACCGAGGCCGCAGTTTATCTCCCTACAGTCCCGGCCAGGTCATCCCTTTGTTTCCCGAGGAGTGGGTGATCGTCTGTCGGGGTGTGGTGCAATTGACTACCCTCTATCCCAATGGCGGCGAGGCGCTGTTGGGATTTGCTGGCCCCTCCATGCCCCTGGGATCCCCGCTGACAATGTTGGATCCCTACCAAGCCAAGGCGTTGACGGCGGTTGACGTGTTGCGGCTGCCGGCAGCCGAGGTGGAAGCCTCAGCAACCCTGAGCCAGGGGCTGCTCAAGCAGTTGGTGCGGCGGTTGCGCCAAACCGAAGCGCTGCTGGCCTTGGCCGGGCGGCGGCGGGTGGAGGATCGGCTGCGCCAGTTGCTCTGCCTATTGGCGGTGGAGTTGGGATCCCCAATGGCGACGGGGGTGCGCCTGCAGGTGCGCCTCACCCACCAAGACTTGGCCAATGCCATCGGCACTACCCGCGTCACCATCACCCGTCTTTTGAACCGTTTCCGCCAGCAGGGCTGGATCGCGGTGGACAAAAACCGCCATCTCATCATCAAGCTGGCCCAAACGCCCTGACGGCTTTAAGCCTGGCGTTGGAGCTGTTGGAGGAGCCAGTTGGCGGCAGCAGTGTTGGTCTGGCTGGCCAGGCGTTCCAGAGCCTGTTCAAGCAGGGCTATCGGCAAGCCTGCCAGCACCTGTGACTGGGCAATGGCCCGATAGCGCCTGTCCTTGGCCAGGGCAAAGGCAAAAACGCGCCGCCCCTTGACATCGATGACCCAGTACTCAGGAATGCCCAGGCTGGCGTAGAGCTGCTTTTGCTCGTCTAGGTCAAGAGCCAGGGTGGTGTCGGCAATTTCGCCCACCAGGTCGGGAGGTCTTTGGAAACGCAAATCAATCCGCCGCGGCTCGCCGGCTTGGTATTTGGGGATGTTCTCCCCTTTGTAGAGCACTAGGTCAGGGGCGCAGGCGTGGGTTTCTGGGTACTCAATCAGACAGCGACCATAGGACTGCAGCGGCACATCCGGGTGCAAAAAGGCCCAGGCGAAAAAAATGGCCGTCATCAAATCGCTGACGGAGGCGTGCTCTGGCCCTTCTTTGCCCATGTTGACCCACAACCAACCCCGATGAAAGGAGAGTTTTTGCCACTCCAGGTCAGGATGGCTGCGAATGGCCACATAGTCCTGCCAAGTGGCGTCGTGCCGCTCGAGGATGGGGGAAGTCGAGGTCTTGAGAGAGATTACAGTCATAGTCCATCCTGAAGCTGGGAATCTTAAGCCTGGCGTTGGAGCTGTTGGAGGAGCCAGTTGGCGGCAGCAGTGTTGGTCTGGCTGGCCAGGCGTTCCAGAGCCTGTTCAAGCAGGGCTATCGGCAAGCCTGCCAGCACCTGTGACTGGGCAATGGCCCGATAGCGCCTGTCCTTGGCCAGGGCAAAGGCAAAAACGCGCCGCCCCTTGACATCGATGACCCAGTACTCAGGAATGCCCAGGCTGGCGTAGAGCTGCTTTTGCTCGTCTAGGTCAAGAGCCAGGGTGGTGTCGGCAATTTCGCCCACCAGGTCGGGAGGTCTTTGGAAACGCAAATCAATCCGCCGCGGCTCGCCGGCTTGGTATTTGGGGATGTTCTCCCCTTTGTAGAGCACTAGGTCAGGGGCGCAGGCGTGGGTTTCTGGGTACTCAATCAGACAGCGACCATAGGACTGCAGCGGCACATCCGGGTGCAAAAAGGCCCAGGCGAAAAAAATGGCCGTCATCAAATCGCTGACGGAGGCGTGCTCTGGCCCTTCTTTGCCCATGTTGACCCACAACCAACCCCGATGAAAGGAGAGTTTTTGCCACTCCAGGTCAGGATGGCTGCGAATGGCCACATAGTCCTGCCAAGTGGCGTCGTGCCGCTCAAGGACAGGGGGGGTGGCTGGCTTTGAGGCAAGAACCATCGCTCTTCCCTCAGGGGGTTTCCCTCAAGCCTATCATCAGCCCTCGAGAAGTCGCTCCTCCCGCTCCAGAGAAGCAGGCTAGGGCCGGCCAGAAGCCTCAAAAGGTCAGGAAACCTGCCGGGATCCCTAGACCGACAGCGGGGCTTTGCGCCAGGCCTGGGGCTGTTGGAACTTGTGCAGATCTCGGATCAGCCGCACCCAGCCGTCGGCCATCGACTCGACCAGGAGCTTGCCTTTTTCGGGCGTGGCGGCGGTGGCATCCCCCAGGACGCCGCTCCGGCTGAGGTCGCGGGTTGTCCAGGCAAACGAGATCCGCCCTTCCAGGCTGAGCAAGCTATCTTGCGGCAGATCCGAGGGGTACTCGCAGACCAAGCGGTCGGTGCGCACCGTCTCGGGCAACAGGTACATCAACATGCTGGTCTCGCCGTCTCCGGCGTGAATGCCCAATTCCTGCTCTTTTGCGGTCATCAGCTCCTGGCCTTGGTGGGGAACGCGCCAGACGGACACCGGGAAGAGCAGGAAATCTTCGTACTTCTGGTGCAGGTCGCGGGCCACAATCTGCAGCACCTCGGGCTGGCCGCCGTGGGAGTTGAGGAACACCAGCTTGCGAAACCCAGCCCGGTAAATGCTTTCGGCCACTTCGGTCAACACCGCCATCAGGGTTTGCGCCGAGAGGGTGATGGTGCCGGGGAAATGCCAGTGCTCGTTGGCCTTGCCGTAGCACTGGGTGGGCAGGACATAGGCCGGGATCTCCGGCTCTAGTTTTTCCATGGCCCGCCCGATGATTGCCGTGCCGATGCAGGCATCTACCACCAGGGGCAAATGGGGACCGTGCTGCTCGATTGAGGCCACCGGCTGGATGATGACTACGTTCTCTTTGTCGGGCATGGCCTGGATCTCCGTCCAGGTCAGGTAGGGAAAGAAACGGTGGGGCGGGATAAAGGTGTGCATCATGGCGGGATCCGGTTTCCAGGAATTTGGAGGAGCCTTGCCTGCAAGACTAGCACCATGGGCAATCTGGGATCCCCTCGCAGAACCTGAGAAGGCATCCCTTAAGATCAGGTGTAGTTGGTCTCAACTTTCCTAAGCGGAAGCCAGCCGTTCCATGACCCTGTGGCCCTGTCTGCCCGCTCAATGTGGCTCTGGTGAGGATCTCCCCATTAGGGGACGTCCTCTGCCTGCTGGGAGGACGGAAGTAGGGAGTGTCCTCACCTCACCCCGCCCCATCCTAGCCTTGCCGGGGTCGCAGGCCACCCTCTACGTGGAGCTGATTCAGGTTTCTCTTCACAATCTTGAGGCGGGATCCCCAGCTCTGCTTTGGGTGCGACCCCTGTTGCTCAAGCAGGGATCCCAAGTTTGGAACCTGCGATCCACCTCGGATTTGCTCTGGCCGGCTGCCGGCTTTGTCCCGGCCTACGCCGAGGAGGTGCTGCCGCTGCTGGAGCAGGCCGGGGATCCCCTGCCCCAGGAGGCCCGCCAGCGGCTGCAAGCCTTTTTGCAGCAGGTCTGCCAGGGCTAGGACTCCGTCCCGCTATTGCCAAGGGCCAAGCTCTGCAGAGCCGATTCCAGCCGCGCCAGCGCCTCGTCAATTTCCGCAGGCGTGACGATCAAGGGGGGCACCAAGCGCACCACCTGGGATCCCGCCGGCACCAGCAACAGCCCTCGCTCCAGGGCCGCCCTGACCACCTCAGCCGCCGGGATCCGCATCACCAGGCCCTGGATCAGGCCCCAGCCGCGCACCTCCTGCACAAGCTGCGGGAACTGCTTGGCCAAGCGAGATAGACCCTGGCGCAGATGGGCTCCTGTCTGCTGGGCATTCCAAACCAGGCTCTCGACCATCAGGGTGTGGCAGACCGCCAGGCCAACCGCACAGGCCAGGGGGTTGCCGCCGAAGGTGCTGGCGTGATCCCCCGGCTGGAACACGGCGCAAAAGTCTTTGGCCAGGAGGGCGCCAATTGGGATCCCGCCCGCCAGGCCCTTGGCCAGGGTAAACACATCCGGCTCTATCCCCAGGTTGCAGTAGCCCCAGAGCCTGCCGGTGCGGCCCAGCCCCACCTGTACCTCGTCCAACATCAGCAAGATGCCCCGCTCGCTACAGACCCGGCGCAGCCACTGAAAGTAGGCGGGATCCCCGGGCACAACCCCTCCTTCTCCCTGCAGCGGCTCCAGCAGCACGGCACACACCCGCTCGCCCCAACGCTCCAGCACTGCCGCCGTACCCTCGATATCGTTGTAGGGAACGTAGTCGAAGCCGGGCACCAGCGGGGCAAAGTCTTTTTGGTATTTCGGCTGGCCGGTAGCGGTGAGGGCAGCCAGGGTGCGTCCATGAAAGCTAGCCTGGGCGGTGAGGATCACCGGATCTTGGATCCCGCGCACCGTATGGGCATATTTGCGGGCCAGCTTGATGGCGCCTTCGTTGGCCTCTGCCCCTGAGTTGCAGAAAAAAACCTTATCGGCACAGGAGTGCTGGGTCAGCCATTGGGCCAGTTGCGCCTGGGGCCGGTTGTAGTAGAGGTTGGAAACATGGTGCAACTGTTGCGCTTGCTGAGTCAGCGCCTGGATCCAAGCGGGGTGGGCATGGCCCAGCGTGCAGGTGGCAATGCCAGCCACAAAATCCAGGTACTCGCGCCCTTCTTCGTCCCAAACCCGGCAGCCTTCCCCCCGCACCAGGGTCAAAGGATAGCGAGCGTAGGTGGACATCACATGCCGGTCGAACAGCTCGGCGGTTGTCCCGGAGCCCAAGTCGACAAGAGAAGCGCTTAGCGGCGGCATGGCAGAGGGAGAATGGACAATGTCTCGAGTGTATCACTCTGGGCGGGGGATGATATTCTGGCAAAGCCCAAGGAGAAGGGATCTACACCCATGAGGCGGCGGGGGGTAACGGTCTGGTTTACGGGGCTCAGCGGCGCGGGCAAAACCACCCTGAGCTGCGGTGTCGCCCAGCAGTTACAGGCTTTGGGGTTGCCGGTGGAAGTGCTCGATGGAGACCTGGTGCGGCAACACCTCAGCAAGGAACTGGGCTTCAGCAGGGCGGATCGGGATGAGAACGTTCGTCGCATCGGCTTTGTGGCAGAGATGCTGACCCGCCACGGGGTGATCGTGCTGGTGTCGGCCATCTCCCCCTATCGCGCCACCCGGCAGGAGGTGCGGCAGCAGATCGGCAACTTCATCGAAGTCTTTGTGGACGCCCCCCTGGAAGTTTGTGAACAGCGCGATGTGAAAGGCCTCTACCGCAAAGCGCGGGCAGGCCTCATCCGGCACTTCACCGGCATCGACGACCCCTACGAGCCGCCAGAATATCCAGAGGTGGTCTGCAAAACCGCCGAGCAAAGCATCTCTGAATGTATCGACTTGGTGATGCAAAGCCTGAGAAGCCACGGCTATCTCCAATAGGGCGCTGGGCCTGGCGGGTTTGGGATCCTTGTGGGAAGATGTGAACAAGCATTTCGTTTCTGAGAATCAAGGTAGCTATGGCAGTGACTCGTGCCGGACGAACCTTTGTGATGCGGGGCAGCAGCGAAGGGAACCCTGCCAAGTTTCTGGAAATGGCCAGCTCTCTGATCAACACCCGCACCCGCCAAGGTAGCGGCAAAAAGGTTCAAGATCGCTCCTCCTACGGCAAGGCGGGCAATCCGCAAGAGTTTATACAGATGGCCAGCGAGTTGCGCCGATCCCTGGAGCAGCGGGGGCGGTAGCTGCTCTTTTCCTCTCCTCTAGACTGTAGGATCCCCGTCCGGCTCAGCTAGCCGGACGCTTTTCTTTGTTTTGCCCTCCAGGCAGACAATTGCTGGCCTGAGGCTCCCTGGCTTTCTATTCCACCCTCCCCAACCTTGCTCCTGCGGTTTGCCGCTCACAAAAGAAGAGAGGATGTCAGGATGGGAAAAGTGCTCCTCTGAGCGCTCTTGCCGGTGGACGTAGTGAGGTGAAAAAGCATGAAAAACACGGGCTTTTGGCTGGCCGGGATCCTGGGGTTGCTCCTGGATCAGGCGAGCAAGCGCTGGGCGGTGGAGCGGCTGCTGCCGGGGCCGGAAATCGAGCTGTGGCCAGGGGTGTTTCACCTTACCTATGTGGAAAATACCGGCGCCGCTTGGAGCCTATTTGCCGATTCGGCAGAGTTCCTCAAGTGGGTCTCGCTGGGGGTAGCGGTGGCGCTGGCGCTGCTGGCGATTCGCGGCAGCAGCCTGGGCCGTTGGGAACAGGTGGGCTACGGCTTGGTCTGGGCAGGAGCGATGGGGAACGGCATCGACCGCTTTCTCAACGGCTATGTGGTGGATTTTTTCAACTTCGTCTGGATTGGCTTCCCCGTCTTTAACGTGGCGGACGTGGCCATCAACGTGGGGGTGGCCTGCTTGTTGGTTGGCCTGTGGCAGGGCAGCCCGAAAAAAACGGCGCCGAGACCCTAGGCGACCTACTTCGCCCCCGCCCACTGGCGATCCCCAGCTTCTTGCGCGGCCAACTCAGGCTGCGAGGGAGCCTCAGGATCCGGCGGAGCGCTCCACCACAACCCCACAGCTGGCCCCAATCCCAGCAAGAGCCCCAGCCCTGCTGGCGCGACAATGCCGGATCCTACGCTCATCAGCAGGGCAAAGGCAAAATTGGCTACATAGAGCAGCAGCGGCCCCAGCAACTGGCGGCGGTTCAAGACCGGCTGATCTTTCCCCCAAAGGAGGTTGGCCGCGGTCATAAAGGCAGCTCCGGTGAGCATCCAACCGCCGAAGTTTTGCAGCGGCATGCCGAAAAAGGGCCCCGGCTGGAACCACGTCCAAAAGGGGATCAGGCCGCGGGTCATGGCCGGATCCAGCACGAAGTCCCAGGCGGTGAGCAGCAGCGCCCCCAACAGGATGGCCTCGCAGTGGATCAGCCAATGGCGCCCCGCTTGCAACGCCACCCGCCCCAACAGGTAGGACGACAGCCCCACGTAAAACCAAGACAAAGGGATCGTGAAGGGAACCAGTCCGGCGATCTTGTAGCCCAGCCCGCTCAGGTAGCCGTAGTCGCCAAAAGGGATCCCGGTGCTGGTGCCCAGCAGCTCGCTGGCCAAGGAAATGCCCACCGCCGGGATCAAAAACATCAACAGGCGCCGCACCCCCAACAGCCGGGATCCCATCAAAGCCGCCGCCAGCGCTCCAGACACCATGTAGGCCACGCCGCCATTGCCCATGCTCCAAGAGAAGGCCTGCAGACCAATGGGGGGTAAACTGGCCACCCACTCGGGATGCGGTACTACCCACAGTAGGCCCACCAGCCCGAAGAGCAAGGAGAGAATGTGCAAGCCCAGCGCCAAAGCCTCCAACCGCTGCCAGATTGACCCAAACCCAAGGAGAACACCTCGCCTATCAGAAAACCGGAAAGGCAGGCTAACAAGGACACCAGAGGATAACGAGGAGAACAGCCAACGCATGAGAAGCTCCCGTAGGGTGGTTGATCAGAGCCGCCTCGCTACCCCACCGCTTGAGCAGCGGCTGAGGAGAAAAGCGGATGGCCAAAGCAAACTGCCTGGCCTGACCAGGGTAGGCCTGCTGATATTTTGCTGCCTATTGTATCAATTCGTAAACATCCTGCCTGGTTTTCCGCAGAGCTCCTCTTGGTCAGAGGGATCCCTGAGGGGAGTGTACGCTCAGTTGAGGCGGGCTGTGGAGCGCCGGGACTGGGCTCAGGCCTTGCGCCTGGTGGATCTTCTGCTGCAGCGGTCCCCAGATCCCGCCCAGCGTCAGGATCTGGAGCACTATCGGTTGGCGCTGGAGAGCCATCGCTCTTCTAATGGGGATCCGCCGCCGCCCCAGTGGCCGTTTTTGCACAAGCCCTTTGTCGGGGAATTTCCCGTCACCAACCTCTTCGACCACGACTTGCCCTTGGGGGAGGAGGATGGCAACGGACGGTTTGTCAGTGGGCAAGGCCAAGTCTGGATCCCTGGCCCGCTGCACCCCTGCGGCAAAAGCGATGGCCATGCCGGCTATGACTGGGCCATGCCGGTGGGCACCCCCATCCTGGCCGCCGCCCCAGGACGGGTTACCGTAGCGCGTCCGGAGCCAGCGTTTTTCTGCCCTGCCTTGGGTCGCCCGGTCAGGGGGTTGCGGGTGCGCATTCTGCACGAGCCAGCTGGCTTGGAAACCCTCTACGCCCACCTCAGCCAAATCCAGGTGCAGGAGGGACAGAGGGTAGCCGCCGGGGAGGTGATCGGCCTGTCGGGCGACAGCGGCTGTGCCAGCGGGCCCCATCTCCACTTTGAGGTGCGCCGCTTTGACCAAACCAATTCCGGCCAGCCCGCCCCTGTCGATCCCTACGGCTGGTTTGGGGCTGACCTGGATCCCTGGAGCCTGCATCCCCTGGGAGCCGAAAGCCTGTTTCTCTGGCAGGTGGGCCAAGCGCCCAGCCTAGGCGCCTGCTGGCAGGCTCAACAGCTCTCTGGCCCTCCTCAATAGACTAGAGACATTTCCCGCAGCCCCGACCCCTCTCCCAGTGGGAGTCTCCCCTCACCCCCGACCCCTCTCCCAGTGGGAGAGGGGAGTTGCAAGGGACTGCTTTGTGGCAATTTGGAACGAATCCCAGCGGTCTATTGTCTCGTCGCCAATCGGAAGACTTGGGATGTTACAGATCGCGGCGGACAAAGCCATCTCCCTCCCACTGGTAGAGGGTGGCGCGCGAGTCGCGGTTGGATCCCGGCACGCTGGAGATGACCAGGAGCCCTTGGGAGCTGACCCGCAAGCTGGCATTGCTTAAATCGGTTACGCTCAGCAGCGGCACAAACCCCTCCGGCTGGTGTTCCAAGATCAAGACAGACCGCAGCAGGCTGATTCCCCCTCGCTCGGTGAGCAGTACCAGCTTGGGCTGGGCGCTGGAGGTAATGTCGGTGCGCAGGTGCGCCTCCACCAGCCGTCCGGGGATCGGCTCAGCCGCATGGAGCAGGCGAAAATCGTATCCTCCCTGATGGGCGAAGCTGAGAACGCGCACCACCGGCTCCACTGTCGGCTGCCGCTGGATTTCAAACACGGCCACCACATCCTGCCGATCGGAAGCGGTGAGGCTGGCCGCAAACAGGCGCAGGTTTTGGCCGCGATTGCCGCGGATGAACTCCCACCAGATGGATTGACGAAAGAGGGCAACTACTCCCTCGCGCGCGGTGCCTCCCTCAGAAACAGCCGGCAACAGCGGAAGCAGCGGCTGGGGGTGGGCAGAGTTAACAGCAAGGGGTAGCGCCAGAGCCAAGGCTGCTCCCCAACTTATCCGACCCCAGAAATCCAAGGGCTTTCGCATACTTCCCCACTCCTCGACCCTAAGATTTTAAGAGATTGCCCGGTTTTGCTTAAGAGACAGTTGGCAGTTCCCTCAAGCAGAATCTCTAGAAGTGGGCCAGGGCAAAAAGCGATAGCCCGCCTCTTCAACGGCAGCAACGATCTCCGGCAAAGCTTCTGCAGTATGGGGCCAGCGGTCGTGCAGCAGCAAAACCAGGGGTTGTTCAGAGGCTTTCATCACCGACAACTGGGATCGAACCCGCTGCAAAAGCTGGTCTACTGTTTGGCCGGCATAGGCATCCTCAGGACTAAGGTTCCAGTAGAGAACCTGATACCCTGCCTGTTCCAAAGCGCGACGCAAAGCAGAGTCTAAGCGAAAACCGCCCGGTGGGCGAACCACCAGTTGGGGATCCAAGCCCAACGTCTTGAGCAGTTGGGTTGTCTGATCCACCTCGGCATAGAATATCTCGTCGCTGCTATAGAGGCGTCGATAGTCGTGAGTAAACGTGTGGTTGGCTATAGTGTGGTCGTGGGTTTGAATGGCTTTGGCCAACTCTGGAAAGCGAGAAACGTGATTGCCGATGAGAAAGAAGGTGGCCGGAATCTGTAGCTGATCCAAAACCTCTAAAAGGCGAGGGGTGGACTGCGGCCAAGGTCCATCGTCAATGGTGAGAAAGGCAGAGCGAGGTGGCACTTCCAACAAAGGCCCGAGCGCCTCTTCCAAAGGCAGTTGCAAAGGCCGGCTATTTTCCAGCGGATCGAGCAAAGTGGGATCCGCTGTCCAGCCATGCTGCAAAAAGACCTCTACCTGGGCAGGTGCAGGGGTGATCAGCAGGCGCCCAGTCTGTTCGTCTCGGTTGCCCCAGCTCAGCCGGTAGGGCAGCTCCCTAGGAACCTCAACAGCGGTCGAGGGCGTAATCACCGCATAGGGAATATCGATCAAGTAATGCCCATTTACCCGCTCTTGGTAAACCCAGGCAGCAGAAGGAGCCGATAGGTAAACCAGCAGGTCTTGGGGAGGGCTGCCGAGCACAACCCGAACGCTCTCGATCGGGAGAACAGGATCGTATTCTGAGGTTAGAGTCAGCTTTAGATCAAAAAAAGACTGGGCCTCCACCGCGCAGTACTGCAGCCCCACCAATAGGAAAACCAAAAAAAAGATCGCCGCTTTCAGAGAACGCATGGGAGTTTCTCGGGGCTTCGCAACAATCATAGGGCAAAGGGCCATCCCAGCTCCCTCAAGAGGGCGGAATGAGCCCAAACTAAGAGCGCAGGCGCTCTTCCCATTGACGAGCAGGGGAGGCTCGGCGGATGTCCCGCCAAATGGCTGTGGCCGCCAGCGCTCCGTCAGCAACCGCAATCGCCACCTGATTGAGGCCTTGCTTCAAATCTCCTACCGCGAACAGCCGCGGATGGGTGGTGCGGCACCACTCGTCGGTCACGAGGTTTTCGCCCTGCCACTGCAAGTTGGGGATCCCTTTCAAATAGTCGTTGTGGTACTTGGCTCCCATGGCCACCAGGCCGGTAGTTGCCTCGATGTAGGTGCCATCCGCGAGCTCTACACCGCGCATCTGGTGGTTCTCGCCCAGAAAGCGGCGGATGGGAGATTCGTAAAGGGGATAGCCGTGCTCGGCCAGTTTTTGGCGCATTTCAGGGCCGACCGAGCAGAGGCCGTGAGTCAACACCGAGATATAAGGCGTAAACCAGTTGAGGACAAAGGCAGTGTTGATTTGAGCCTCTGAGCCGACGATTAAAACTGCCTTTTGATCCCGCATTTCGTAGCCATCGCAAATCATACAGACATGCAATGAATAGCCGGCATAGTCGTAAACATTTTGCATGTCCGGCAATTGCGGCAGATGATCGATGATGCCTGTTGCCGCGATCAAATACTTGCTGCGAAAAACGGGGTAGAGGCTGTTGACTTTTCCCACCTTGACCTTGACGGCAAAAAGGTCTCCCTCATCCTTCACATTTTCCACATAGCCCCATAGATAGTCCACCCCCAAGCTGAGGGCGTGCTCCCTTCCCTGTCGCAACAGCTCTCGTCCTGGCGTGTTTGGCGGCAGGCCCAGATAATTGCGCAGATCCTGCATCCAAAAAGATCGGCCTTTGCCTTTTTCCACCACCAGACAACTCAAGCCATAGCGAGCCAGATAGATTGCCGCCGACAGCCCCCCTGCGCCGCCACCGGCGACAATGACGTCGTAGGTTTTGTTCAAGCCAACTTCTAGGTTCTTGCTGTTTAGTTTCATAGACAGACTCCCTTTAGGTGCTTTTCAGTCTTTCCGGTTGCCCCCACCGGTCAATGAGGTATGGGTCAAGACATCAAACCTTAAAATTTTAGGAAAAAGCCAGAAAGAGTCTCCGCCTTCAGGGGCCTCGAGGTCAAGGCCGACAAGCCCAGAGAACAATCGTCTAAGATAAGAGGCAAAGCTCCCACTCAGGAGAGACGTCTTATGCCAGGCATCTTAGCGGCAATCGCCCTGATCTTCCTCGGTTACCTGTTTAACTCCGTCAAGATCATCAGCCAGGGCTATGAGGCGCTGGTAGAACGTCTGGGCCGGTTTCACCGCAAGCTAACACCCGGGCTGCACGTCATTTTTCCTCCCATCGACAGGATTGTGTTCCAGGAAACCATTCGCGAGAAGGTGTTGGACGTGCCGCCGCAGCAGTGCATCACCAGCGACAACGTTTCTTTGATGGCGGATGCGGTGGTCTATTGGCGCATTACGGATATGATCAAGGCTCGCTATGCAGTAGAGGATGTACAGCGGGCTTTGGTGAACTTGGTGCTGACGGCCCTGCGGGCCGAAATTGGCCGCATGGATCTAGATCAGACCTTCTCCTCCCGCGCCGAGATCAACGCCCGCCTTTTGACAGAACTGGACGAGGCCACCGATCCCTGGGGGATCAAGATCACCCGCGTGGAAGTTCGAGAGATTCAGCCCTCCAAAACCGTGCAGGACTCGATGGAAAAGCAGATGGCTGCCGAGCGGGAGAAGCGAGCGGCCATTCTCAAATCCGAGGGGGAGCAGCAGGCCAGCATCAACCAAGCGGCGGGGGCTGCCAAGGCGCAGTTGTTGCGAGCAGAAGCTGAGAAGCGCGAGCGGCTGCTCCTAGCCGAGGGCACGGCTGAGGCCATCAAAACCATTGCCGCCACTTTGCAGGAAAACCCAGAGGCAGCCAACGCGCTGCAATACTTGATGGCGCAAAACTACATCGATATGGGTCTCAAGGTGGGCAGTAGCCCCAGCTCGAAGGTGATCTTTATGGATCCCAATTCCATCCCCGCTACCCTGCAAGGGTTGCTCTCTATGGTGGATGTGGCCAAGGGAGAACAGGGATCCCGCGCTTCCGGGGCTTCCCAAAAGTTGGGCAGCTCCACAGCTTTCCCGACCGAGGTGAACTTTCCTCAGCTCGACTAGCAGCGACAGCTATGGTAGCTTCAAGGGATACCGCTTGGCTGCTGGTGGGGCAGGTGGTGGCTGCTCATGGACTGCGGGGCTGGCTGCGGGTTAAGTGCTGGTCGGATTTTCCGGAGCGCCTTACCGAGCCAGGGCCGCGCTGGCTGCAGCGGGATAGCGATCCGGAGCCTCTGTTGCATCCTTTGATCGAGGGGCAGTTTTTTCCCGCCAAGGGCCTATACCTGGTGCGGCTGGAAGGAATTCCCGATCGGACGGCGGCAGAGGCTTGGGTGGGAGCTAAGGTGTTGGTGCCGGCTTCCCAGCGCCTGCCCCTCGAGCCGGAGGAGTACCACTACTCCGATCTCATCGGCCTGGCCGTTTACCATCAAGGGCGGCTGCTGGGGCATGTCTCGGCCATCTGGGCCGCTGGCCAAGATGTGCTGGAGATCGCCACCCCCGACAAGCGGCAGGTGTTGATCCCCTTTGTGAAGGCTCTGGTGCCGGTTGTGGATTTGGAAAAAGGTGAGCTGCAGGTGCAGCCGCCACCGGGATTGGTGGAGAGCTTTCTCGGCCAGGATCGGGCAAGAAACTGATCTCCATCCCTGCATCCCCTGCCAAAGTTTGCCCTCAGAAGCGGCTGTGTGGCCGTTTTAGCCTTTTGTGCTATTATGGGGGCAGGTTTTTGGCATTTGGATTATCTCTGGCTTCTGGCGTCAATTTCTCTGGGTTTAGGTCGGCGGGGGCCGGGATCTCTCTTCGGGATTGGAGTTACGAATGACGGAGAACTACGGTGCAGAGCAGATCCAAGTTTTGGAAGGCTTGGAGGCTGTGCGCAGGCGGCCTGGCATGTACATTGGCTCCACTGGGCCGAAGGGATTGCACCACCTGGTGTACGAGGTGGTGGACAACTCCGTCGATGAAGCTCTGGCTGGCTACTGCAACGAAATTGAGGTTACTCTCCACCCCGATGGCTCGGTATCGGTGCTGGACAATGGCCGCGGCATCCCGGTAGACATCCACCCCAAGACCGGGCAGTCGGCGCTGGTGACGGTCATGACTGTGTTGCACGCTGGCGGCAAATTCGGCGGCGGCGGCTACAAGGTCTCCGGGGGGCTGCACGGCGTTGGGGTATCGGTGGTGAATGCCCTCTCCGAGTGGTTGGAGGCCAGAGTCTGGCGGGAGGGCAAGGTTTACTTCCAGCGCTTCGAGCGAGGGGCGGTGGTGGGATCCCTTCAGTCCGAGCCGCAGCCTGCCGGTGCCCAGCGGCGGGGCACGGAGGTGCGCTTTAAGCCGGATGAGCTCATCTTCCCGGAGCGGGAGTTTGACTACAGCCTGTTGGCGGCCCGCTTGCGCGAGCTGGCCTACCTCAATGCCGGCTTGAAAATCATCTTCAGCGATCTGCGGCGGGATCCGCCTCACCGCGAAGTCTATCAATTTGCCGGCGGCATTAAGGAATATGTGGCCTTCATCAACCACGAAAAAACCCCCATCCACCCCGATATTATCTATGTGCGCGGGGAGCGGGATGGCGTCGAGGTAGAAGCGGCATTGCAGTGGTGCGCGGATGTCTACACCGATACCTTGATTGGCTTTGCCAACAACATCCGCACCACTGAGGGGGGCACCCACTTGGAGGGATTGAAGACCGCCCTTACCCTCACCATCAACAGCCAAGCCCGCAAGCTCAACAAACTCAAGGACTCCGACAGCAACCTGGCGGGAGAAAATGTGCGGGAGGGGCTGACCGCCATCCTTGCAGTCAAGGTGCCCAACCCTGAGTTTGAGGGGCAGACCAAAACCAAGCTGGGCAACACCGAGGTGCGGGGCATTGTCCAGACCCTTGTCTCGGAAGCCCTTACAGAATACCTAGAGTTCAACCCCAACGTGGCCAGGGGGATCGTCGAGAAGGCCATCCAGTCCTTCAACGCGGCCGAGGCGGCCCGTCGGGCCCGGGAGCTGGTGCGCCGTAAGTCTGCCCTGGAATCTTCCACCCTGCCGGGGAAACTGGCCGACTGCAGTTGCCGGGATCCGGCGGAGTCGGAGGTGTACTTGGTGGAGGGCGACTCGGCAGGGGGCAGCGCCAAGCAGGGACGGGATCGCCAGTTTCAGGCGGTGCTGCCTTTGCGGGGCAAGATCCTCAACATCGAGAAGGCGGATCCCGCCAAGATCTACAAAAACGCCGAGATTCAGGCCATGATCACAGCGCTGGGCCTGGGGGTCAAGGGCGAGGAGTTCGATCCCAGCCAACTGCGCTACCACCGCATCATCCTCATGACCGACGCCGACGTGGACGGCAGCCACATCCGCACCCTGCTGCTCACCTTCTTTTACCGCTATCAGAAGGCGCTCTTGGAGCAGGGCTACGTCTACATTGCCTGTCCGCCCCTCTACAAGATTGAGTGGGGCCGCAACAATGTGCGCTACTGCTACAACGAGGCGGAAAAGGAGCAAGTTCTGCGCAGCCTGCCGGCCAACGCCAAGTACACCATCCAGCGCTTCAAGGGCTTGGGGGAAATGATGCCGGAGCAGCTTTGGGAAACCACCATGAACCCGGCAACGCGCGTCCTCAAGCAGATCACCATCGAAGACGCAGCCGAAGCCGATCGCATTTTCACCATCCTGATGGGGGATGCCGTCGGGCCGCGTCGGGAGTTCATCGAGGCCCACAGTGCCCAGTTGGATCTGGCGGCTCTGGATATTTGACGGGGGAGATGTGGTAGCTGCCATCGGCCTGCACCCAGGCAATCTCCGGGATCCGGCAGCGGCGGGCGTAGGCCTCGATTTCTTCGGGGGAGCGGTCCAGCAATTCCAGCTCCACCGCCTCTGACTCGCGCCAGCGGGCGGCCAAGGCCAGCGCCGCCGGGATCCCTGCCGGCACCAGTGGCACCACCAACCGCTTGCACCCCGTTGCCTCGTCCTGGGGAGTGGGGGGCAAAAGCCGCAGCAGGGTATCCGGCAGGAGGGTAAAGCCGATCCCTGGCTGCTCCAGTTGCTGTGGGCTATAGAGGGCATAGAGCCGGTCGTAGCGCCCGCCTAAGGCGATGATTTCTCCCCCCACCACTGCTTGGAAGACAATGCCGGTGTAGTAGGCCAAGGTTTGCAGCAAGCTCAGATCCAACACCACCCGCACTTGCTGGGCTTCCAGAATCTGGCACAACTGCCGCAGATCTCGCAGCCGCTCCGACGGCACCGGAAGCTGGGCAAGCTGGGGTAGAACCTGGTCAGGCTGGCCGCGCAGCCCCAGAATCTGCAAGCCAATTTGGCGGGCTGCTTCTGGCAAAGGGGCGGACTCCAGGTAGACGTAGTCAAGCTGGGCTATGGCGCGGCGCACTGCCGCCTGGGCCTTGGGAGCAACAGGGTTGAGCAGGCTCTCGGTCAAGCCCACATCTCCCAAAAGTAACGTCCAGTTGCTGAGGCCGACAGCGCGCACGCAATCGGCCAAAAGCAGCAAGATCTCAGCGTCGGCTAGCCATCCGCCCGCGCCGATGAGCTCCACCCCTGACTGGAAAAACTCCTGGCTGCTGTAGGAGCCCTCCTCCCGCCGGCTATTGCGGAACACGTTGCCGTGGTAGTAAAGCCGCAGCGGCAGGGGCCCGCTGGCCAGACGCGTGGCTGCTGCCCGCACGATGGAAGCGGTGAATTCCGGGCGCAACCCCAGCATTGTCCCTTCCCCGTCCCGCAACTGCAGCACTGCCTCGGCGCGGATGGATCCCCCAGCCAGTAGCGTCTCTAGCCGTTCCAGGGTGGGCGTGATGATACGTTGGTAGCCGTAACGGCGAAAAACCTGGGTTAGCTGCGCCTCTAGCCTTTCCCGCCGCTGGACTTCCCGCGGCAAAAAGTCGCGGGCGCCAGTGGGAGGGCGCAGGGAACTGGTTTCCCAAAGCAAATCTGCACCGCCAGGACGATCGTCCACAGGCAAACTCCCACAGCCTGTCCTGCCGCATCCTAGCACTGGGGTAGAGGAGATCAAGTCTTCCGCCACGGAAAGCCAGGCCACGTCCAGAGGGGATCGGTGGAGCGCACCCGGTGCATCCCCGCGGCGGCAAAGCGGGCAAAGGCCGCCTCCGCCTGCTCGCTAAAATCGACTACGCCGGGGATCACCACCGGCGAGGTGCAATCTTCCAGAAGGTAAATCTTCTTGGCCAGGGCGGGATCCCTGGACTGGATCTCCTGCAGCAGGTCGCTTACCGTCCAGGCGACGCAGTGGCTTTTGGCTTGGCCAGCCACGATCAGGGCATCGAATTCCAGTAGGTGGCCGATAAGGGATTCATTTTTCTCGTCGATGGGATCCCCTTCCGGGCCGGTCAAGACTTCCGGGCTGAGGGCGGAGTAGTTTTCCGTCAGGGGGTTGGCCCCCTTGAGCTGCAAGCTGGGCTGGCTGCAGCGGGCAATGGTGTGGAAGAAGATCGCCTCCTCCACCGCCGGCACCAGGGCATGGCCAATCCCACCTAGCATGGAATGGTAGGGCCAGACAATGAGAGGATATTTCCCCCCTTTCTCCAATTGCTCGGCATAGTGGAGGGCGTAGACCTGCAGCCGCGTCAGATCCCCTTGGGTGAGGTTGGCGGCCACCGCGGGGTTGACCCGCCAGCGCCCGGAGCGGATCTCGGCGGCAGAAATGGCTGTAGCTGGCTCGGGATGGGATCCCTGGGCGTCCACCCAGAAGATGGGGTGGAAGATCTGCATGGCGGTGTGGGTGTCCAGGGTAGCCACGATCTGGGTGATGTGGGCGAGGTGGCGGTAGATAAATTGACACAGACGCCGGTTATCCTCCACCGCCCCCAGGCCGCTAGAACCACCCACAAACAGCTCAAAGCCAGGAATGCAGAAGGTATTTTGCACATCGATGAGCAACAAGCCTACCCGCACCTGGTCGGATTCTGCCGATGGGATGCGGTGCTCTTGGGCCCACTGCTCCGCCTCTAGGGCCCGCTGTTGGTAGGGCACCCGCCAAATCTCCCCCACCCGCTCGGGATCAAAATGAACAGGCAAGGGAAGTGTCGGCGGAGCTTGAGTCGTTACTCCCTGGACAGTGGTGTTCATGGCTTTTTAGAGTGCAGTCAAGCTCTTATCGCTGGGGCCACCTCGCCGGGATCCCTGGCAGGCCAAACCTGTTACCATAGTAGCTCCAACTTTGGCAAGGACTTCTTTGCCCGCTCCCCTAGCTTTTCAGCGGCTTGTCCCTTGAGGTTTCCATGGTGAATTCAGACTTCTCCTCCCTGCAGCCCCAGGACTACGGCCTGTTGACGGATCTCTACCAGTTCACAATGGCTGCCTGCTATGTGGGGGAGGGGCTGGAGAATCAGCCGGCGGCCTTTGAGCTGTTTGTGCGGCGCTTGCCTAGCGACTATGGCTACCTCATCGCCATGGGGCTGGCCCAAGCGGTGGAATACCTGCAGCAGTTGCACTTTCCGCCGCAAGCCTTGCAGGCGCTGCGGGAGACGGGCATTTTTGCCGAGGCACCGCAACGCTTCTGGGAGCTGCTGGCTAGCTGCCGCTTCGAGGGGGATGTGTGGGCAGTGCCGGAAGGAACGGCCGTTTTCGCCAACGAGCCGCTGCTGCGGGTAGAGGCTCCTCTGTGGCAGGCGCAACTGGTGGAAACCTACTTGCTGACCACCTTCAACTACCAAACCCTGATTGCCACCAAGGCGGCCCGCATGCGGGATGCTGCCGGGGATGAGGCCATTTTGTTGGAGTTCGGCACGCGGCGAGCCTTTAGCCCCCAGGCGGGCCTGTGGGCAGCGCGGGCAGCGCTGGCGGCGGGGTTCAACGCCACCTCCAACGTCTTGGCAGCTCTCAAGCTGGGGCGCAAGCCGGCAGGCACGATGGCCCATTCTCTGGTGATGGCCATTGCCGCCCTCTCCGGCGATGAGACCCGCGCTTTTCAAGCCTTCCGGCGCTACTTTCCCCAGGCGGTTCTGCTCATCGATACCTACGATCCCATCCAGGGAGCGCGCACAGCGGCCCAGCTCTTTGCAGCCACCCATCCGGATCAACTGGGATCCCAAGGCGAGATCGGCGGCGTGCGCATCGACTCCGGGGACCTGGAGGCCCTCTCCCACCAGGTCAAGGCCATCCTGCCCCAGGGGGCGCCGGTCTTTGTCAGCGGCGATTTGGACGAGTACGAGATCGAACGGCTGCACCGCTCCCAAGCCCCTATCAGCGGCTATGGAGTGGGGACGCGGCTGGTGACCGGCGAGGGCGTGAACGGAGTGTACAAATTGGTGGAGATTAACGGGATCCCAGTGGCCAAGGCCTCCTTTGCCAAAGCCACCCTGCCGGGGCGCAAGCAGATCTTCCGCGGTCCCACAGGGGACTTGCTCGGCCAGGCCGACGAGAGCCCGCCCCCTGGCTACCAGCCGCTGCTGCGCCCGATCCTGCGCAAGGGTGTGCTGTTGGAGCCCCTGCCGGATCTGGAGGCGATTGCCCGCACCAGCCGTGCCTCGGTCCTGCGCCTGCCCCAGGCAGTGCGGCAACTGCGCCAGCCGGCTCCCTGGCCTATGGCCCTGACCCCTGCCCTGCAGCAGGTTAAGGATCGTCACCTGGGCTCTTCCTAAGCAAGCAGAACCCCAGAGAAGGGGTTCCCGCTGCTCTATAATATTCTGGCTTTGGGGTTTCAGCTTTGCGAGTTTGTGCTTGGCAAGGCGCTGAAGTCCCCGCTCTGGCTGAAGTCTTACAAGTGCTTGTTTTCGCCTCCAGCTCTATGACCCAACGTGCCTTAATTACCGGCATCACCGGCCAGGATGGCTCTTACCTGGCCGAGCTGCTGTTGCAAAAAAACTATGAAGTCCACGGCATTGTCCGCCGCGCCAGCACCTTCAATACCGACCGCATCGACCACATCTATGTGGATGCCCACGATCCCAACGCCCGGCTGTTTCTCCACTATGGGGATCTCACCGATGGCACCACCCTGCGCAAGATCCTGGAACAGGTGCAGCCGACGGAGGTGTATAACCTGGGGGCCCAATCCCACGTGCGGGTCAGCTTTGAGGCGCCAGAATACACCGTCGATGCGGTGGCTATGGGCACCCTACGCCTCCTGGAGGCCATCCGCGACTACCAGCAGCGCACGGGGATCCGGGTGAAGTTTTACCAGGCGGGATCCTCGGAGATGTTCGGCCTGGTGCAGGAGATCCCGCAAAAGGAGACCACCCCCTTCTACCCCCGCAGCCCCTACGCCTGCGCCAAGGTGTACGCCTACTGGCAAACAGTCAACTACCGCGAAGCCTACAACCTCTTTGCCTGCAACGGCATTTTGTTCAACCACGAGAGCCCACGGCGAGGAGAAACCTTTGTTACCCGCAAGATCACCCGCGCCGTCAGCCGCATCGTGGCCGGCAAGCAGGACAAGCTCTACCTGGGCAACCTGGATGCCAAGCGGGACTGGGGCTACGCCAAGGACTACGTCGAGGGGATGTGGATGATGCTGCAACAACCCCAGCCGGACGACTACGTGCTGGCTACTGGCGAAACCCACAGCGTGCGGGAGTTTGCCGAACGCGCTTTTGCTTTGGTGGGCATGCCCATTACCTGGCGGGGATCCGGACTGGAAGAACAGGGACTCTACAAAGATCGCGTGCTGATCGAGATCGATCCCCGCTACTACCGCCCCACGGAGGTGGATCTGCTCTTGGGGGACGCCTCCAAGGCCAAGCGGGTACTGGGGTGGCAGCCCAAGGTGACCTTTGCCCAACTGGTGGAGCTGATGGTGCTGGCGGATCTGGAGGCCATCGGCTTGGATCCGGATCCCATCCTGGGGGAGCGGCGCACCCTCAACGGCCTGCTGAGCGAGGATCGCGCCTTCATCCGCACCCAACTGGGGGTTCGCTACGACTAATGGCACCGCTCCCCAAAGTCAGCTAAAAAACGGCTCTCACCCCTTGCTTAAAGGCCGGGCTAAGACCTTAATATAGGAGATCGCCAATTCTTTTGGCGCACGGCCAATGTTTTCGCCTGTGCTCTTCTGCTGAGTATCTTTGCCGATTTCGGAGAAACGCCCGCATGTCCCGCTACACAGGTCCCCGCCTCAAGATCATTCGTCGCTTCGGGGGACTTGATCTGCCCGGTTTGACGCGCAAGCGCCCCAAAAATACCAATCCACCTGGTATGCACGGGGCCGAGCGCAAGAAAAAATCCGAGTATGCCATCCGCCTAGAAGAGAAGCAGAAGGTGCGCCTCAACTACGGGGTGAGCGAGCGCCAGATGCTCCGCTACATGCGCAAGGCGCGGCGCTCCAAGGGATCCACCGGGCTAGCCTTGCTGCAGATGCTGGAGATGCGGCTGGATTGCATCGTCTTTCGCCTCGGCATGGCTCCAACCATTCCGGCGGCTCGGCAGTTGGTAAGCCACGGCCACATCGAAGTCAACGGCCGCAAAGTCACCATCCCCAGCTATGGCTGCAAAGTTGGGGATGTGATCACGGTAAGGAACAAGGAGTCTTCTCGCAAATTGGTGGCCGCCTACGCTGAGTATCCGGGGCTGTTCCTGCCCGATTACCTGGAATTTGACAAAGAGAAGCTGCGCGGGCGTATCAAAGAACTGCCTCCCCGAGAGCAGATCTGCGCACCAGTGAACGAGCTGCTGGTTGTCGAGTTCTATTCCCGTAAACTCTAGGCCTCTCTTTTGCCGTCATTGCGGATCGTGAGGAAACCTCAGGGGCTAAGCCCAGAGGGGGCGATTTTTCTCAGTTCGTCGCGTTTCTTCTGCTGGCGCCAGCGGTACTTGGCACCATGGCTATTTCGAAACGTTTCTCCACATCCTTATTACTACGCAACGCTGTCGCGAACGAGCTGCCCTAGCTCCCCTCTCCCAGAGGGAGAGGGGTTGGGGGTGAGGGAGAAAGAACCGAGCAGAGATCAAAGCCTGCCGACGGCCCGCTGCAGTTGTACCAGGGCGCGGTTGTAGGCGATTACAGCATTGGAGAGGTTGCCACGGACGGTGGTGAGGGCAGTTTCGGCGTTGATCACCTCTGTTTGCGTGCCCACCCCGGCCTGAAGGCGCAGCCGCGCCAGGCGCAGGCTCTCCTCTGCCGAGGCAATCGCTACCTTGGCTGAGTCGATCTGTTCGCGGCTGGAGCTGAGCGTGAGGAAAGCCTCTTCCACACTGCGCCGGATTTCGTTACGGCTGCCGATGAAATTGTTCACGGCCACCTGCCCGTCGATCTCGGCTTGGCGAGCCTGGGCGGCCGCCTTACCCCCGTCCAGCCAAGTCAAACTGAAATTGGCGCCGACCGAGTAGCCGATATCGAAGCTGTCGCGGCTGGCCTTGAAATCGTTAACCGCATCGAGGGTGGCGAACAAACCAATCTGGGGACCGTTGCTGGCTTGCGCCAGGCGCACACGAGCT
Organism: Synechococcus sp. RC10B2; assembly: GCF_047502635.1. Classification (NCBI taxonomy): domain Bacteria; kingdom Bacillati; phylum Cyanobacteriota; class Cyanophyceae; order Synechococcales; family Synechococcaceae; genus Synechococcus; species Synechococcus sp. RC10B2. The sequence goes on along the minus strand of NZ_JANSHO010000044.1, from coordinate 1,355 downwards.
TGGGCTTGTTCCAACTCTCGGCGTTGGCGCTCCAGCTCTTGCCTTTGGGCAAAAGCGGCAACAATAGTCTCTTCTAGGCTCAGGTCCCACTCTCCCACAGGCTCGATGGGATCCCTGGCCAGCACATCAGTGGGACTGGGAAAGTTCAGCAGCTCGGCCAGGCGGCGGCGGCTCAGTTGTTGGGTGTTTTGGGCCACCAGTAGGGTTTGTCGATTGTTGGCCAATTCGGTCTCCGCCTGGAGAATCTCGAAGCGGGTACCCACCCCAGCCCGCTCTCGGGCTTGGGCATCCCGCAGGGTGGCTTCAGAACTTGCAACGGCAGCCTGGCTGATGGCCACTCGGGCATCGGCGCTCTGCAGATCGTAGTAGGCGTTGGCCACAGCTTGTTTCACTGTCTGCAGGGTTTGCTCCAGTTGCAGTTGGGCGACGCGCAGAGCTTCTTGGGCCAGTCTTAGGTTTTGTTCTCTGATCCCGTTGTCGAAAGCGGTGTAGTCCACCCGCACCACGCTAGCTGAGAGAGTGTGAACTTCGCGGCTTGGCCTGCCACCAGGCGAGGGAGGTTCGCTGTATTGGTAACTGGCTCGAGTGGAGAGGGTGGGGGCAAAAGCTGCCTGCGCCAGGGCAACCCCAGCCTCAGCCCGTTCTACAGCCAGCCTTGCCTGCTGCACCGCTGGGTTTTGGGCAACAGCAATCTCCAGGGCTTCTTGTAAGGACAAGCCCTCCGTCCGCTCGATGCGCACCTCCAAAGGGGATTGAGGCACCACCAGTTCTTCGGCCCTAGCAGCCCCCTGCGAGACCGGGGCAGGAGTGGCAGGGCGGGCCTCGGGCGGGATCGACAGGGTGGGAGGCAGGTTGGGGGTGCGGATGGCTCGGCTATCTGGGAGAACCAAGGCGGCAGGATCAGGCGCTTTCGTTTCTTGGGCAAAGGCAGGCACAGCCCAGAGCAGGCTGAACAGGAGGCCGCAGGGGGCAAACCGGCTAAGGGACGACCGGGATCCCGCCGAGCTTGGCTGTCGTTGAGGACGTCGAAGCTGGCCCCTGGCTAGATGCTGCATCGCCATCGCGTTATCACTCTCAACATCACCTCTAGCAGTATCGCAAAGGAAGGGACGAAGATAAGACGGTTTTCCACAGGCTTGATTGCCGCTCTGTTTGGGCCGGTGGCAGGAAGCCGAACCTTCAGACAGCCCGCAGGAAAATCTTCTGCGCCATCAGGGCCCCTCTTTACCAGCCCCAACAGGTCTCGAGACACAAAAGGATAGCTTGGTAGCCCCGCACTTGAGTGCGCGCCGGAAAAGCCCGCTAGCGACTTTGGTCGCTTACCCATGATGGGGGTCGTTGATATAGTTTCATAG